>NZ_JAUBPI010000002.1:0-162539 GCF_036700645.1 Microcoleus sp. S36b_A4
ATGACTAATGACTAATGACTAATGACTAATGACTAATGACTAATGACTAATGACTAATGACTAATGACTAATGACTACTGACTAATGACTCTTTTTAAGCTCTTAGCTGCACAGGCATCACCAAGAATGTAGCATTGACTCCGCCTAATGGCTGAAAAATTACGGGGGCTAAGGCACCGTTTAATTGCAGTTGAATTTCGGGGGATTGAGCAGTTTTCAAAATGTCAATTAAGTATTTCACGTTGAAAGCAATATCTATGCTATCTCCCGAAATCTGTGCGGGCATTGACTCTTTGCCACAGCCGACATCTTTAGCATCTACAGACAAAGTAATTTCCTGATTCTCCTCGTCGATGCTGCATTTGAGAATATTGTTTTTTTGGTCGGCAAAAACGGCTATTCTTTCTACTGCTGCTAAGAACGATCGCCTTTCTAAGGTAATTTGCCGCTCAAAAGACGGCGGAATCAACTGCCGGTATGCGGGATATTGCCCTTCCAAGGTGCGGGTGGTCAGCCGCTGATCTGCCCATTCAAACACTACTTGACCGTGTTCAAAATGCAGGGTGACAGGTTCAGTCCACTGCCGCATCACCAGCATTCTTTCTACTTCGCGCAATGCTTTAGCGGGGACTGTCACCTCAAATTCTTCTTGGGTTTCTTCGCCTTCAGGTTTTTCATTGGCAGTTTGAACTACTGCCAATCTGTGACCGTCTGTAGCTGCAAATTCCAGGCAATCTTGCAATACCTTTAAATGCACGCCTGCAAGTACCTGTTTTGCCTCGTCGGGGCTAGTAGCAAATAAAGTTCCTTTGAGTCCTTCTATCAAGGCTTCCGGTGGCAATTTGAGGATTGTTCCGCCTTCTATTGCAGGCAATTCTGGGAATTCTTCCGGGCCCATGCCTCTAACTTGGTAGCTGCCAGAACTGCAAGTGAGATATGCTACGGTGTCCCCTGCTTCGTCTTCTAAAGTAATCTCTCCATCTGGGAGTCTCGAAACAATATCGTTGAGTAATTTAGCGGGTATGGTAAAACTGCCGCCGCCTGTTACTTCTGCTGCGAAGCTGGTGCGAATGCCCAAACTGAGATCGAAAGCTGTCAAGCTAACCCGCTGATTTTCCTCATCCGCTACTAAGAGCACGTTGGCTAGTACCGGATGTGTCGGGCGGGAGGGAACGGCCCGACTTACCAACGAGAGGTTGGCGTTGAGGTCACTTTGGGTGCAAACCAATTTCATTGTAGGAAGGTTAATTAACCGGATTTGAAACAGAAACAAATGGTATCACAGAAAGCCGGCGGGTCGGTTTTTCTGTGTGTAGGGCTTAAGCATGGGGCTAGAAACCGGGTTTCTCGGCAAAATTTTGTCTGTAAAAACGAGAAATCTTCGTAGAAACCGGGTTTCTGAAGTCAGCGCGCGTCGCGAACTATGTGTGTAGGGTGTGTAGGGATCACCAGTTTTTTTTAATTTATTGAATTATTTTTGTGTCAATCGCCCTGTGGAAACTGTGGAAAAAAAAGCTAACTGCTTGCTGGGAAAGACTTGTAGGTAATAAATACTTGTGGAAAACTTGTGGAAAAGCTGTTGCGGTCGATCGCCCGCCCATTTTTGTGCAAAAACTGTTTTGGGCGATCAAGTAAAGTTTTCCACAAACGGAGGGCAACTTTTCCACAGGTTTTTCCACAGGCAAGATTGTCTATTATGGGGCATTGGGATTTGGGAATGGGAATTGTTGACTGTTGACTGTTGACTGTTGACGGCGTTGACTGTTGACGGCATTGAGTGATAACAACTGACAACTGACAACTGACAACTGAGTCATTGATGTGACAACTGACAACTGTCAACCGACAACTGTCAACAGACAACTGACTTCAAATTAACTTTTGCGGCTGACAGCGTTAATTCGATCGCTCAACTGACGCAAAGTTTGAGCCAAATTCGGGTCAGTGTTCCGCAACTGAGCAATTTTGTCGCAACTGTAAAGCACAGTCGTGTGATCTTTGCCGCCAAACACTTCGCCAACTTTCGGCAAACTCAAACCAGTATGCTGCCGAATTAAATACATCCCTATTTGACGGGCGAGACTAATTTCTCGCCTGCGGGAAATGCCTTTCAAATCTTCAACAGAAACATCAAACGCCTCGGCCACAACTGCAATTACTGCATCGGGAGTCGCCTCTACGCTTTCAGTTTGCGGGTTCAAAACCGGGGTGATATTCTCCACGGTCATCGGCAAACCGGTAATTGAAAGATATGCTACCGCCCGAATCAAAGCTCCTTCCAATTCCCGAACGTTGGAATTGTAACTAGAAGCAATGTATTCAATCACATCTCGCGGCAGCCGCATATTTTCATACTCAGATTTTTTCTGCAAAATTGCCATCCGAGTTTCCAAGTCTGGCAATTGAATGTCGGCAATTAATCCCATAGAAAATCGGGAACATAAACGCTCTTGCAGGCGGGGGATTTGCTGTGGCGGACGGTCGGAAGCTAAAACTACTTGGTTTCCCGATTCGTGCAAAGTATTAAAAGTGTGAAAAAATTCTTCTTGAGTGTATTCTTTTCCTTCAATAAATTGGATATCATCTATTAATAAAACATCGGCTGCCCGATAATGGTCGCGGAAAGTTTGCATACTGTCTTTGCGAATGGCGGCGATTAAATCGTTAGTAAATTTCTCAGTAGAAACGTAAAAAATCTTGGCGTTGGGGTCAATTTCCAAGCGATAATGACCGATCGCCTGCATCAAATGAGTTTTGCCCAAACCGACGCCACCGCACAAAAATAGGGGATTGAATTCTCGGCCCGGAGACTCGGCTACCGCGAGGGAAGCCGCGTGAGCCATGCGGTTGTTGGAACCGACGACAAAGCGGGAAAATAGGTATTTCGGGTTTAAATTGGCGGGTTTGGGGGGGTGAAGCGAGTGGGTTTCCGGGATATCGGCGATGGGGGATGGCCAAATTATGGCCGAGTCGCTGCTGCCGCCTGTTTCGTTTCCCCCGGCAATTGTCAAGTAAATGTCTACGGGATAGCCGAGAATTTCTGCGACTGCATCGGCAAGGATTTCTCTGTAATATTTTTGCAACCAATTGCGAGCAAAGGGGTTGGGGGCGCTGACAATCAAACAGTTATTTTCGAGTTGTTCGGCCCTAGCAGTTTTGATCCACGTCTCAAAGCTAGGTCTGCTAAGTTGTACCTGGAGACGTTCAAGTATCTGATTCCACAGACTTTCGAGGGGAATGTCCACTGCTCACCTCTGCCGATCGGCATTCAAGATATTAATTCTACTCTAGAGAGTTTAGTCGTCAGATGCTAAAGTTTAAGGGAGTCTGCCGTAGCTTGCGGGGCCCGACGCCATCGCCCAAAAATTTGGCGGATCTGCAGCCCTGCGCCAGGTATCGGGGAGCTGCTCAGCAAATATTTAGATGTGGCAGGAAAGCCTTAAAACATGGCCATGAAGAGTTCTACTGGCAAATTTTGGAAGCAACCGGCAATTTACATATTGCTGCTGGTAACGGGAGCCGGGGCCGCCATGTTGGGCGATCGTCTGACGGTTTCTCAATTTCGTGGAAATTCTGGCGATTCGGGACAAAGGGCGCTGGAACCGAAATTGCAACTGCCTCCTAATACAAAGAATCAAGCTAGCAAAGTCTTGCCGCCGGCTTCCTTGTCCGGCGACGGGACTAATGTGAATTTTATTGTGGCTGCGGTGGCAAAAGTTGGCCCGGCAGTGGTTCGGATCGATGCTTCGCGCCGGGTGAAACCGGGAAATAGAGGGCTGTCGCCGGAAGATTTTTTGGGTATAGAACCGAATTCGGGCGGCCGGGGCGGGATCGAACGGGGCACTGGTTCGGGTTTTGTCATCGGTGCCGACGGCTTGATTCTCACTAACGCTCACGTTGTAGAGGGAGCCGATACCGTAAATGTAACTCTCAAGGACGGCCGCAGCTTTCAGGGGCGGGTGTTGGGGGCGGATAAGGTGACGGATGTGGCTGTGGTGAAGATTGAAGCCAATAATGTGCCTGTGGTGGCGATCGGCAATTCGGATAAGCTGTTGCCTGGGGAATGGGCGATCGCGATCGGCAATCCTTTGGGTTTGGACAATTCCGTAACTGCGGGAATTATTAGCGCTACGGGGCGATCGAGCTCAGAGGTGGGCGTACCCGACAAGCGGATCGGTTTTATTCAAACAGACGCTGCAATTAATCCGGGGAATTCCGGCGGCCCGCTGCTGAATGCTTCGGGCCAAGTTATTGGCATGAATACGGCGATTATTCAAGGTGCTCAAGGATTGGGGTTTGCGATTCCCATTCAGGCGGCGCAACAGGTGGCGAAGGAACTGATTTCGACGGGTAAAGTCGAACACGCTTATTTGGGTATTGAAATGGCGACGCTGACTCCCGATGTTAAGGAGCAAATTAACAGCAATGCTACCAGCAGTCTGCGAGTTGCAGTCGATCGGGGTGTGGCTATTGTTAGCGTTGTTCCTAATTCTCCCGCAGCAGCATCAGGTTTGCGGGCTGGAGATGTGATTCAAAAGATTAACAATCAGCCGATTATTCAGTCGGAAGCTGTTCAGGAGTTCGTGCAAAATGCTAAGGTTGGCGGGCTGTTGCAAATGGAAATTAACCGCAACGGGCAAATAGTTATTTTGAGTGTTAAACCGGGGAGTTTGCCGGTTCAAAAAGTTGGATAAGAAGGAAGTTCGGCAACGAGCAATGTACGGGATGTAACAGATGTAACGGAGGTCAAGAAGAACATCAGAAGGAAGAAGAAAATAATAATTTGTCAGTAGTTAACGACTAACCAATAACGACTAACCAATAGCTATGGCAGAAATATTACAAATTTCTCAATTAGGAAATCCCGTACTGCGCCGCCAGTCTCAAGTTGTCGAGAATATTAAGGACGATCGCATTCAACAATTGATTGACAGCTTAATCTGTACAGTACAGCAGGCAAACGGAGTTGGGATTGCCGCCCCTCAAGCCGCTCAGTCCGATCGCCTGTTCATCGTCGCATCCCGTCCCAATTTACGGTATCCCCAAGCACCCCACATGGAACCCACAGCGATGATTAATCCCCGGATTGTGGCTGCATCAACAGAGACAGTCAAAGACTGGGAAGGCTGTTTGAGCATTCCGGGGATTCGAGGGTTGGTGCCGAGAAGTAGGGCGATCGAGATAGAATACACCAGTAGAGACGGCAAACTCCACCGACAAGAATTGACAGACTTTGTGGCCCGAATTTTTCAACACGAACACGACCATTTAGATGGAATCGTGTTTTTAGACAGAGTGGAAAATACCCACGAACTAATCACAGAGGACGAGTACCAAAAGCAAATTGTCAACTTACTATAACACTTGATATAATTGCTAGTAGTAACACCAGTGATGTTGTGAATAGGAGGGCGAATGTCTATCAATTTGGAAAAAGGCGGGAGAATCAATCTCTCTAAAGAAGCACCGGGGCTAAAAAATGCCGGGATTGGTTTGGGATGGGATACCAATGCTACAGATACCGGCACAGCGTTTGACTTAGATGCTTCCGTGTTTATGTTGGGGGCTACGGGCAAAATTCCCGGCGAAAAATACTTTGTTTTCTACAACAACAAGGAGTCGCCGGACACTTCTGTAATACATCTGGGAGATAGCAGAACTGGAGAAGGATTTGGCGATGATGAAACCGTTACAGTCGATTTAAGCAAAGTCGATCCGGCGGTGCAAGAAATTGTGTTTGTGGTAACTATCCACGAAGCAGAATCGAGAAGGCAAAACTTCGGTCAAGTGCGGAATGCTTTTATCAGGATTTACGACACTACTACTAACACAGAGGTAATGAAGTACGATTTAGACGAGGATTTTTCTCGGGAGACAGCGGTAGAGTTTGGCAGACTTTACAAGAAAGACGGCGAGTGGAGGTTTCAAGCTGTAGGAGAAGGCTACAATTCCGGCTTGCAAAGCTTTGTAGATAAGTATGCCGCATAAAAAGGCGATCGCTCCCAGCTAAATAAATCGAGGGGAAATTCGGAAGCAGGAATGTTTCCCTCGATTTTAAGCAATCAGACTCATGAGGTGATAAACCAGATGGGAATTCAATTAAAGAAGGGCGAAAGATTTAATCTTTCTAAAACATCTCCAAGTTTAACAAAAGTTGCGATCGCCCTGGGGTGGGAAATAGCAACTGAACTAAACTTACCGAACTCAAACCCGCAAAGCTGCGATATCGATGCCTCTGTTTTTGCATTAGGTGCGGACGGCAAGATTCCCGATGAAAGATACTTTGTATTTTACAATAACTCGCAGTCGCCGGACGGAGCGATCGCCCATTCGGGAGATAATCAAACTGGTCAAACTCAAGGGGATGACGAGACAATTGATGTAGACTTGGAAAAAGTAACGGCTGCTGTTGAAGAAATGGTTTTTGTGGTCACGATTCACGACGCACAAGCTAAACATCAAAATTTCAGCCAAATCAGAAATGCTTTTATCCGATTGTACGATCGCCAAACAGGCAGCGAACTAGCGCGGTATGATTTAACCGAAGCTTTTTCTGAAGAAACAGCAGTCGAGTTTGGACGGTTGTATAAAAAAGATGCAGCTTGGAGATTTCAGGCCGTAGGGCAAGGATATAAAGCAGGGTTGCAGAGTTTTGTTGATAAGTATCATTCTGAGATTCAACAGCAAGAAAAACCAGCACAACGTACAGTAGAATTGCCTAAATTACCAGTTATTGAAGATAGCCACAAAAGTCAGAAAGCTATAGCGTTAGACAAAAAGCTTGAGGAGAAAGCGCCGCACATTTTTAATCTCGCGAAGAAAGCCGATATCTCGCTCAAGAAAGCAAATCTCACAAATCACAATGCTCAAGTAGCGCTTTGCCTCGATATTTCTGCTTCTATGTCTTCCCTATACCGTTCAGGAAAAATTCAGCGTTTGGCAGAGAAGATTTTGGCTTTGGGGTGTCGGTTGGATGACAACGGATCAATCGACATATTTCTGTTTGGAGTCAACCCCCACAATCCCGGTGAAATGTCGATCGACAATTTCTCAAACTTCATCCACAATATACTGCAACCGTATCCTTTAGAAGGAGGTACTTACTACGGTAAAGTAATGAAAGAAATTAGAAATTTCTATTTTCCTGACGCTCGCGGTAGCAGGCGCTACGCAGCTATTAAAGCCGATCGACCTGTATACGTGATGTTTGTCACGGATGGAGCCACTGCTGACGAATCGGAAACCAAGCAGCAGCTACAATGGTCGTCTTACGAGCCGATATTTTGGCAGTTTATGGCGATCGGCAAGTCGCAGAAAGATGTCAAAAGTAAGGGAGCTCGCGGGTGGTTAGCAAGAGCCGTAGCGAGCGATTTTAGCTTTTTAGAACAGCTTGACGAAATGGGCGATCGCTACCTAGACAACGCCGATTTCTTCAGTTTAGAAGACCCAGAACATATTGCCGATGAGGAATTATACGATTTGTTGACAGCCGAATATCCACATTGGGTAAAATCAGCACGAATCAAAAATCTCTTACCCTAGAAACAGCTTTTTAATGCCAACAAAATGCTAGCTTAGGGCAATCATTCAACTTCACCATAAACCTTACAAAATCACAAAACTATGGCTATCAACTTGACAAAAGGGCAATCGATCGTTCTCAGCAAAAGCGAATACGACTTATCCAGATTGACAATGGGTTTGGGCTGGGATGTTGCCCAAGCTAAAAAAGGTCTTTTCGGTCGAAGCAGCGGTGCCAATTTTGATTTAGATTCCTACGCTATGCTGCTGGGAGAAAATGGCAAAATAAAGAACTACAAAGAGGATGTAATTTATTACTCTCATTTGGAGTCAAAGGACAAAACAGTTGTTCACTCAGGCGACAATCTCACGGGGGCTGGAGACGGAGACGACGAACAAATAGTGGTGAAACTGAGTTCTTTGCCAGCCGAATATAACAAAATTATTTTGGGCGTAAATATTTACGATGGAAAAGAGAGAAAACAGCATTTCGGCCTGGTACAAAATGCTTTCGTGAGGGCTGTAGATGCGGCCGGGAAAGAAATAGCTCGCTATCGCTTGTCAAATGACCCATCTTATGAAGGAAAATTAAATATGTTGATGGGAGAAGTCTATCGAGAAGGCGGCGAGTGGAAGTTTAAGGCTTTGGGAAATCCTTTGGCTGAAGATATGAACGGTGTTGTCGGTTCATTTATGCGGTGATCTTAAAAATGTTGTTTTAACCGCAGGTAAACGCAGATAAACGCAGATGAAATTCCATCTGCGTTTATCTGTGTTAATCCGCTGATATCTGCGGTTAAAAAATCCCCATGTACTTATTAGACATCTGCAAAAAACCTACTCCAATCAATCTTTGATCGGCCGCATTGTGGGAAACATGACGGCATCTCGGATGCTTTGAGTATTAGTTAAAAGCATCACCAATCTGTCTACGCCGATACCCATTCCCGCACAATTAGGCATTCCCAAAGATAGCGCTTGGATAAAATCTTCATCCATTGGATGCGCTTCGTCATCGCCGGCATTTTTCTGCGCCAACTGTTCCTCAAACCGCTTTCTTTGCTCTTTCGGATCGTTCAATTCTGAAAATCCGTTCGAGTATTCTGTACCGTTGATAAACAGCTCGAAACGTTCTACAAATCCCGGCTTGCTGCGATGTCCTTTTGCTAAGGGACTGACTTCAACAGGGTAGTCGATGATGAATGTAGGTTGAATGAGTTTGGGAACAACTAATTTGTCAAAAACTGCATAGAGCACGTAGCCTAAACTCTGTTGTTCTAACTTAGACAGGTGCAATTCTAACTTGGTTGCAGAGTCGATCGCACTTTCCAAGTCCAAACTGTCAAAATCCAGCCCAAACTCGTCTCTGACAGCTTCTACCATCGTTTTCACTTGCCAGTGTTTCCCGCTGAAACCGGGATATTTTTCGCTGTAGTCGAACTTGCGTTCTAAACTAATCGTTTCCCCCTGATTTTCAATTTCTTTGACATCCCCAAATACCGCCGCCGCTGCGAAACACATCACGTCTTCGACTACTCCTAAAATGTCAAAAACATCAGCATAAGCTTGGTAAACTTCTAAAGAGGTAAACTCAGGATTGTGGGTGCTGTCAATGCCCTCATTTCTAAATGCTTTCCCTAGTTCAAATACTCGCTCGAAACCGCCGCAAATTGCTCTTTTTAAGAACAATTCGGGAGCAACTCGCAAAAACAAATCCACCTCCAAAGCATTATGATGAGTGATGAAAGGCTTAGCAGCAGCACCGCCATAAATAGCTTGCAGTGTTGGCGTTTCTATTTCGTAAAAATCCGCTTTCCAGAGATAGGAACGGATGCTTTGAACGATGCGGCTGCGAAGCATAAAACGGTTGAGCGCATCTTGGTTGCTTGCCAAATCCATTTCGCGGTGACGGCGGCAAACTTCGGGGTCGTTAATTCCGTAATAAGAATCGGGAAATTGAATGGTAGCTTTTGATAAAAGCTTAAATTCCCTCACTAAAATAGAAAGTTCTCCCCTGGGGGTGCGGCAGCCGATACCTTCGACGCCGACAAAATCGCCGACATCGAGCAATTTTTTAATTTGTTCAAAGCTCAAACCGACTTCGCCGGTGACGATTGCTTTCTCGATTTTGAGTTGAATTTTGTCTGTGGCGTCTTTTAAATCGATGAAACCAATTTTGCCGCTGTCTCGCTTGGAAGTGATGCGGCCGGCTAATCGCAGGGAAATTTCTTCGGGGTCACTTTGTCCGTTTTCGAGTTCTTTTCCCGGCTGACTAAATATTTCGCGAACTTGCTTGGCTGTGTGCGATCGCGCGTAGGATTCACTGGGATACGGTTCTATGCCTTGCGATCGCAGTTCGTCTACTTTTTGACTGCGGACTTCGGCTTCACTGAGAGTCATTAGTTATTGCCTGATTAAAATTACAAATATCTGACATCTTGCACTATTCTGGCGATCGTGCGATCGAGCGTTGCTCAAAGCAAGGCCCCACAAGAAAATTCACTCTTTGTGGAACAGGCATCTTGCCTGTTCGCGATCGAGCTGCAAAATGTCAGAAACACCAAACTCTATCATAACTGGTCAACATAGACCAATTTGTCAGATAATCCAGACACACTGGCGATCGACAGATGCGGAAGGTCAGTAAGGTTTTAATCCTGACGGAAGTCTTCTATCCTCTCCATCCCTCCTACTCCCTCTCCCCAACAGTCAACAGTCAACAGTCAACAGACAACTATTGTTATCGACTGCACAAAGCGACCGAAACATTAAAAAATTAAGTTGTCTGTCGATCGCAACAGGTGAGATGATATGTAGTGCAGCCTCACGGCAGTTCCATCGAAACTGAACAGCAAAGACGATCGTCGATCGAACTCGGCTCATCGCACCTCTGTCAGAATCGACCACACACTCTCTCTCTTACATATAAAAACCAGAATTATGGCTGTTGCAACGCAATCACTCGAAGAACTCTGCATCAACTCTATCCGCTTTTTGGCCATCGATGCGGTAGAAAAAGCAAAATCAGGACACCCGGGACTGCCGATGGGCGCTGCCCCTATGGCTTTTGTGCTGTGGGATCGGTTCATGCGGTTCAACCCCAAAAACCCCAAGTGGTTTAATCGCGATCGCTTCGTCCTCTCCGCCGGCCACGGCTGTATGCTACAGTACGCCCTCATGTACTTGACCGGCTACGATAGCGTCACCCTCGACGACATCAAGCAATTTCGTCAGTGGGAATCCAAAACCCCCGGACACCCCGAAAACTTCGTCACCGAAGGCGTAGAAGTTACCACCGGCCCCCTCGGACAAGGAATTGCTAATGCCGTCGGTTTGGCAATGGCAGAAGCTCACCTCGCTGCTAAGTTTAACAAGCCCGACCATAAAATTGTTGACCACTACACCTATGTCATCATGGGTGACGGCTGCCACATGGAAGGCATTTCTGGCGAAGCTTGTTCTTTGGCCGGACACCTCGGACTCGGCAAATTAATTGCCTTGTACGATGACAATCACATTTCTATTGAAGGCGACACAAGCTTGGCCTTTACTGAAGATGTGGGCAAGCGTTTTGAAGCTTACAATTGGCACGTCATTACAGTAGACAATACCGCTCTAGACGAAGATACTAACCTAGAAGCAGTTCACAAAGCTATTGAAGAAGCCAAAAAAGTCACGGACAAACCGTCCATGATTAAAGTCCGCACAGTTATTGGTTACGGTTCTCCTAACAAGCGCAATTCTTACAGTTCTCACGGTGCTGCTTTGGGTACCGATGAAGTGAAAGCAACTCGTGATTTCTTGAAGTGGGAACACGCACCGTTTGAGATTCCTGATGATGCTTTGTCACACTTCCGCAAAGCAGTCGATCGCGGTGCTCAATCTGAGCAAGAATGGCAGAAAGCTTTTGATGCTTATAAAGCAGCATATCCTGCAGAAGCAGCAGAATATGAGCGCAGCGTTGCCGGCAAACTTCCTGAAGGTTGGGATAAAGTTTTGCCGACATACAAGGCAGAAGATAAAGCCGATTCGACTCGGAATCATTCTGGAAAATGTTTGAATGCTTTGGCAGGTGTGTTACCTGAACTGATCGGCGGTTCCGCTGACTTGGCATCTTCTAACATGACTTTGCTCAAGGGTGAAAAAGACTTCCAAAAAGGTCAGTACGAAGGACGTAACCTGCGCTTTGGTGTGCGGGAACACGCCATGGGTGCGATCGCGAACGGTATGGTACTGCACGGCGGTTTAATTCCTTACTGCGCTACTTTCTTGGTATTTGCTGACTATATGCGGGGAGCAATTCGCCTCTCTGCACTATCGGAAGCTGGAGTTATTTATGTAATGACTCACGACTCCGTAGCCTTGGGCGAAGACGGCCCCACTCACCAACCCGTGGAAACCATCGCTTCTCTGCGAGTAATTCCCGATTTGTTGGTAATGCGCCCTGCGGATGGTAATGAAACATCCGGCGCTTACAAAGTGGCAGTTGAAAGCCGCACCCGCCCAACTTTAATGGCTTTGTCGCGCCAAAACTTGCCTAACTTGGCTGGAAGCTCGATCGAAGGAACAGCCAAAGGTGCTTACATTTTGTCCGACGACGGGGGCACTCCCGACATCATTTTAATCGGCACCGGCGGCGAAACCTACCTCTGCGTTGATGCCGCTGAAAAATTGCGCGCTGCAGGCAATAAAGTGCGCGTAGTTTCGATGCCTTGCTGGGAATTGTTCGACTTACAAGATGCCTCTTACCGCGAATCTGTACTGCCGAAAGCTGTTACTAAGCGGTTGGCAGTTGAAGCAGGTTCTAGCTTCGGCTGGGGACGTTATTTGGGTTCTGAAGGCGATAGCCTCAGTATTGACAGATTCGGCGCTTCTGCACCGGGCCCCGTTGCTTTAGAAAAGTTTGGCTACACCGTTGATAATGTGGTAGCTAAGGCTCAGGCGCTGTTGGGTTAATAGCAGCAGCATAATTTTTGGTGGGGCGGGCTTCGAGCTCGCCCCATTTTTTATAGAAGAAGGAAGAAGAAAAAGGAAGAAGGAAGAAGGAAGAAGGAAGAAGGAAGAAGGAAGAAGGAAGAAGGAAGAAGGAAGAAGGAAGGAAAAGCTAAAATCTAAAATCTAAAATCGGAATATTGGGTTTCACTTCGTTCTACCCAACCTAGAGCTCGCTACACATCGCGAATCATTGAGAATTGCTATATTAAGGCTTACGGAAGAAAAACCAGTTCCCTACGACAATATTCGGTTTGGCAATGAGGCATCTAGCCAGAAACGGGGTTTTTACCGCCCGGTGGGTCCAAGGCTGTATATTTCAAAAATTTGAGATAGGTTATAAGTCATTGGATTAAATTACCAATTACCAATTCCCGCTTACCAATTACCAATTACCAATTCTCGATTACCCATTCCCGATTACTCATTCGATTTATGATTTGGAATTTTTTAAATCAGTTGTTATTCACCGGGAATTATATTCCTCAAGGCTACTGTTACCTTTGGCAGCGAGAGCTAGTCGCGCTCCACATAGTGTCAGACTCTATCATTGCCCTGGCCTACTATTCAATACCCCTCTCGTTAATTTATTATTTTATCGGTCAGCGAAAAGACTTGCCCTTCCGCAACATCTTTTGGCTGCTTGCAGCCTTTATTATCTCTTGCGGTACTACTCATATAATGGAAGTTTGGACGCTTTGGCATCCTGTTTATTGGGTTTCTGGCATTCTAAAAATTATTACCGCCGCGATTTCTGGTTACACCGCATTTGCATTAATCCCTTTCGTTCCCCAAGCATTAACTCTCCTGAGTCCAACTCAATTAGGGATGATCGATTCAATACTGCAAAAAGAAATAATTGAACGCCGAGAAACGGAAGCTCGCTATCAAACTTTAACTGAAGCTTCGCCGGTGGGAATATTTTATGCAGATGCTGGAGGAGACTGCTTGTATGTCAACGAGCGCTGGTGTCAAATTTCGGGAATTACCTGTGATGAAGCTTTGGGCAAAGGGTGGTTGCAAGGCATTCATCCAGACGACCGCGATCGGGTTTTTTCTGAATGGTATAGCGCCGCGCATGAGAAATTGCCATTTAAATCTGAGTACCGCTTTCAAGGCATTCATCACACTCAAATCAGTTGGGTATTCGGTCAATCTGTCGGTCAAATCGGAGAAAATGGGGAGGTTAAAAATTATGTGTGTACTATTACTGATATTACAGAACGCAAGCAGGTCGAAGAGGAAAATCGACTGCTCAATGAAACTCTGGAGCACAGAGTTGCTGAGCGCACTGCTCAAATCGAAATTTCTAACCACCAATTGCAAAAAGAAATAGCCTACCGGGAAAAAATTGCGCTCACTTTGTTGGAATTGACGCAACTGCAAAATGCAATTCTTAATAGCGCTAACTACACAATTATTTCTACAGCTCCCGATGGTACAATTAAAACATTTAATCGGGCGGCAGAGCAACTTTTAGGTTATTCGCTAGAAGAAGTAGTCGGGAAAGTCACGCTAGCAATAATTCACGATCCTCTGGAGGTCGCTCAAAGAGCTGAAGTTCTTTCTCAAGAATTGGGAGTGCAAATAGAGCCGGGAATTCAAGTATTTTTTGCTTTGCCGTCCAGGAAAATCGCGGACGAAAATGAATGGACTTACATTCGCAAAGATGGTTCGCGGTTTCCGGTACTGTTGTCGGTGACTGCCTTATTTGATAGTAGCGGAAATATTAACGGTTTTTTGGGTATCGGTCAGGATATTAGCGATCGCAAACAAGCTGAAAAAGAGCTGCGCGACCTCACTAATGCCATGCAAAATGCGGTGGAAGGCATTTCGCGGCTGGATATTGAGGGACGCTACGTGAAGGTTAACCGAGCTTACGCTCATAAATGTGGTTACGAACCAGAACAAATGCTTGGCATGGAATGGCAGCTCACCGTACATCCGGGCGATGTTGAGATGATGCTCTCAGCTTATCAGGAAATGGTCATTTCTGGCAAAGTAGAAGTAGAAGCTAGAGGGGTCCGCAAAAATGGCTCGTTTTTTTACAAGCAAGTAACAATGGTAAAAGCTTGGGACGAACAAGGAATATTTAACGGCAACCACTGTTTTATGAAAGATATCACCGAGCGCAAACTAACTGAAACAGCTTTGCAGGAAAGTGAATTCAAGTACAGACAAATAGTTGAATTAGCAGAAGAAGGCATTTGGGTAATTGATAGTAATGGTCTCACGACTTATGTGAACCACGCAATGGCGCGAATGCTCGGCTATAATGAATTAGAAATGTTCGGGCGATCGCTTTTTGATTTCATGGACAAAGCGGAAGAACCACAAGCTATTGATAATGTCGAGCGACGCAAGCAAGGTATTCGTGAACAACACGAATTTAAATTCAAAAGCAAGGATGGCAAAGATATTTGGACTGATATGTCTACCAGTCCAGTCATGGACTCCCAGGGTAATCTGCTGTCTTGTTGCGCCTTGGTTTACAATATTACAAGCCGCAAAGAAGCAGAGCAGCAAATGCTGCAACTTACAGAAGATTTGAAGCGTTCCAACGAGGAATTAGAACAATTTGCTTATGTGGCTTCCCACGATTTGCAAGAACCGCTCCGAGCCGTTACCAGTTACACTCAATTGCTTGCCCAGCGCTATCAAGGAAATTTGGACGATCGCGCAGATAAGTATATTCATTATATTGTCGATGGCGCCACGAGAATGCAGCAGTTAATTAACGATTTGTTGGCGTATTCACGTCTGGGAACGAGGGGTCAGGAGTTTGAGCAGGCGGACTGCAACGCTGTGGTTAAGCAAACTATGTGCAATTTGCAAATTGCGATCGCCGAAACAAAAGCTGTAATCACCTGCGACGTGATGCCAACCGTGATGGCGGATGAATTTCAACTGGTGCAATTATTCCAAAATTTGGTCGCCAACAGCATCAAATTTTGTCGCCAAGATATTCCGTTGATTCATATCGCTGCCCGTAGGCAAGAGAACGAATGGGTGTTCAGTGTCCGCGATAACGGCATTGGCATTGATCCGCAGTATGCCGATCGCATTTTTATCATTTTTGCGCGCCTGCACTCCCGCCGCCAATATTCCGGTACTGGCATAGGTTTGGCGATGTGCAAGCGCATTGTTGAACGCCACGGCGGTCGGATCTGGGTGGAATCTCAGGAGGGAAAAGGAGCGACTTTTTACTTCACTATTCCTATAATTAGTACCTGAAGCCTCAAAATTCAATTCTGTTTTTATACTCAAAGGGATACGCCGGTTATGAGCGATCGAAGCACTGTTAGACCTATAGAGATTTTGCTGATTGAGGATTCTCCCAGCGATGCGGATTTGGCAAGAGAAGTCCTCAGTCAAGGTAAAATATTGAATAACTTGCATTTTGTGGAGGATGGAGTCGAAGCAATCAAGTTTTTGCGCCGAAAAGAACCCTATCTCAGGGTACCTCGTCCCGATTTGATTTTGCTCGATTTGCATCTGCCGAAAAAAAGCGGTATTGAAGTGCTAGAAGAAATTAAAACTGACCCAAAGTTAAAATTAATTCCTGTAGTGATTCTCAGCACTTCAGCAGCTCCCGAAGATATTTTTAAGTCATACTCGCTCCACGCCAACTGTTACATAACAAAACCGGTAGACTTCGTAGAATTTACTAAAGTAGTGAGGTTAATCGAGGAATTCTGGCTGGCAGTCGTCAAACTTCCTCTAAATTAAACGAACAGATGCTTTGCTTATGAATGCTCTAAAATTTTTTAACCTAGGAAATTATGCTGGTGGATGATTTGCTCAGCGAGGCTGAATGGGGTTTATAAAAGCTGGCTACCAGCCAATCTTTAACAATTTGCATAAGAGTAGGAAATATGGTAATAGCAATAAATTTATTGAATAAAGAAGGCTTTTCTGTTAGGGTTTGCGTCCCGATTTAATTCTGCTGGACTTAATTTTGTATAAAAAAACGGTTGGTAAATATTGATATAAATTAATTCAGCACTCAAGTTAAAAATGATTCCGGTGGTAATTATGACAAAATCCATAGCCGATGAAGAGATTCTCAAGTCTTATGCCCTGTCAGCCCGGTGCTACATCACTAAGCCTATCGATTTTAGTCAAGTCGCTAAGCTGGTGAGATGGATTGAGGATTGGTGGCTGGTGGTGGTGACAGTTCCCAAATAATAATTTTCAAGTTGAAAATGGCAAGGGAAAGCAAAAAAGTTTAACCTAAGATTGGTAGAGTAAAAATTTTACAGTCAAAAACGTCTAAGCTATGTGGATTAAGATTCTGTTAGTAGAAGACAATCCTGCTGATGCTGATTTACTTGCAGAACTGTTAGAAGTATCTGTGGGCGTCGAGTGGGAACTGGTGTCTGTTGAGTTCCTGCATGAGGCGATCGCACAACTGTGTAAACAACCCTTTGATGTCGTTTTGCTCGACCTTTCTTTGCCCGACAGCCGCGGTTTGGAAACGCTAACTCGCCTGCGAGAAGTTGCTCCTGATGTGCCAATGGTGGTAATGACAGGCTTGGATGATGAGGCGATCGCCCTCGAATCAGTTCGCTTGGGAGCTCAAGACTATATTGTTAAAGGTCAAATTACTACTCAATTATTAGTGCGGACGATCCGCTATGCGATCGAACGTTCTCAAACATTTCAAATGCTGCGGGAAAGCGAGCGCCGCTTTCGGGCGATTTTTGACTCGTCGTTTCAGCTAACCAAGCTGCTGACTCCCGAAGGAATTGTGCTGGAAGTCAACGAGACAGCCCTCGATTTTGCCGGATTGCGATCGGAGGGTATTGTCGGCCGCCCGATTTGGGAAATGGCGATTTGGGCCCAGTCGCCACAGGTTTCCGAACAATTGCAATGCGCGATCGGCAAAGCAAGTCGCGGCGAGTTTTTCCGCAGCGAAATCGACTTGTTAGGCAAAAGTGGTCAAATCATGACAGTTGATTTCTCACTGAAACCTGTTAAAAATGAGACAGGAAAAATTTTGCTGCTGATAGCGGAAGCCCGTGATATTAGCGATCGCAAACGAGCAGAAGCGGAAATTCTCAAAGCCCTCGCACGAGAAAAGGAACTCTCAGAACTGCGAGCTAAATTTGTCACAATGGTTTCCCACGAGTTCCGCACACCTTTGACAACCATCCAATTTTCCGCTGGATTGCTGCAAGATTACAGTTCTCAGTGGGCCCAAGATAAAAAATCTACTCATTTTGTGCGGATTCAATTAGCAATTAAACGCATGACAGAGTTATTAGAAGATATCCTCGTAATTGGCAAAATCGAAGCCAATACTTTGCAGTTTCAACCGATTTCCTTAAATCTCGAAAAATTTTGCCGTCAACTGGTAGAAGAGCAGCAGCTCAACGACAGCAACCAACACCCGATCGCCTTTCAATATGAAGGTGGCAACTGCGAGGCTCAAATGGATGAAAAACTGTTGCAGCAAATTTTGGGAAATGTCCTCTCAAATGCCATCAAATATTCCCCCGTAGGCAGTCCAGTTTCTTTGCATCTCAACTGTCAAAACAACGAAGCTGTGTTCCAAGTTCAAGACCAGGGCATCGGCATTCCCCAAGCCGATCGAGAGCGGATATTAGAAACTTTTTACCGCTCTCCAAATGTCGGCACTATTTCGGGAACAGGTCTCGGTTTAGCAATTGTGAAGAGGGCTGTGGAACTTCACGGCGGAAAACTGGCGATCGATAGTCAAGAAGGAAAAGGCACAACTTTCACTATTACCTTGCCTTTAATTTGCCCTCCCCATCAATAACAACTGAATTATCAACTATACATATCCGTAATTTAACGATTAATTAACTCTCTAACAAACAAACTTATCAAGTATCTGAACCCAGATTTATCCCACAAACTACTAACTAAAAGGAGCTATCACCATGGCTAAGATTTTGGTAATAGAAGACGAAGAAGCGATTAGAGAGAATATTTTAGAGTTGCTGGAAGCCGAGAATTTTGAAGGAATAGGAGCAATTAACGGCAAACTCGGCATCAAATTGGCGATCGAACAAATCCCTGATTTAATTTTGTGCGACATGATGATGCCGGAAGTAGACGGTCACGGCGTCCTCAAAGCTTTGCGTTCGGAACCCTTGACTGCCACAATTCCGTTTATTTTCCTCACAGCAAAAGCCGATAAAGTTGACATTCGCACGGGCATGGAACTGGGAGCTGACGATTACATTACTAAGCCATGTACGCCGCAAGAACTGCTAAAAGCCATTGCTATTAGACTTGAGAAACAAAAAACAATTAGCCGACAATCTCAAAAGACGCTAGACGAATTACGCACTAATATTAGTATGTCGCTGCCCCACGAATTGCGGACTCCTTTGAATGCAATTCTGGGTTTTTCTGAGCTGATTTTGTCAGAATATCAGGTCTTAGAGGAAGCAGATATCTTAGAGATGATTGGTCAAATTCAAACTTCTGGTCATCGCTTGTATCGACTCATTCAAAACTTTTTGCTGTATGCAGAACTGGAGATAGCAGCTACAAATCCCGAACTGTTAAAGGAGATGCGTAACAGCGAATTTAGCTGTGTAAAATCTTTGCTGAGTCAAAAAGCGCGCCAGCAAGCAAAACACGCGAATAGAACAGACGATTTACAATTAAACTTGCAAGATTCCTCGGTTGCTATTGATTCTGTCAGACTCGCAAAAATTGTTGAAGAACTATTGGACAATGCCTTCAAATTTTCTTTAGAAGGAACGCCTGTTTTATTAAGCACTTTCGTCGAAAATCAGACTTTTATTCTGTCTGTCAAAGACCAAGGCCGCGGCATGACTACCGATCAGATTTCACAGCTAGAAGCTTACAGGCAGTTCGATCGCAAACTTTACCAACAAGCAGGTTTGGGATTGGGCCTGGCGATTGTTCAACTACTTGTAGAATTACACGGAGGAGAATTTAAAATAGAAAGTTTGCCGCAGCAAGAAACCATAGTTTGCGTTTCCCTGCCTGTCTAAACAATGATTATACCAGTTTCCAAAAAGAATACAACTGTAGGTAAACTCCCAACTCTTATGGCATAAGTCATTCCCTATTCTCAAATCTAAACTCTCAAATGGTATTATGCAGGAGCGATCGCTTCTTTCAGACACCGCTGCAGATAAATTTGAGCTACCTTATCATTAGGGTTAATTTCCAAGCAGGCCGAAAACCATCTTTTAGCTTCGACACACTTGTCACTATTGTAGAGTACCAAAGCTTGCTCAAAGATTGTCTTGGTCTCTAACTTTTTCTGTCGTAACTCTGGCGGATCGGCCGCAAATACTTCATAAATTGTTACCATTCGCGATTTGCCTTTAACTGCTACGCGATCGATCAACCTAAAATCATAAATATCGTTCAACTGTATAAAAGTATGGTGAGTAATTAACATGGAAACTCCATACTCTTTTGTCAAAGTTTCCACACGAGAGGCTAAGTTTACCGCATCGCTAATCACTGTGCTGTCCATCCGACTTTGGCCACCAACCGTGCCTAACATCAAAGAACCCGTATTGATTCCTATGCCAATTTGCAGCGGCGGGCGATCGGGTCGATTGCGACTAATATTATACTCATTAAGCTCTTCTAGCATTGCAATTCCAGCTTTCACAGCATCATCCGCACTGCCATCGAACAGCGCCATAATCGCATCGCCCATGTATTTATCAATAAACCCAAAATTATTAGTAATTGCCGGTTCCATTCGCGACAAATAACCATTGATAAATTGAAAATTCTCTTCGGGATTCATCCTTTCAGAAAGAGAAGTGAAATCGCGGATATCTGAAAACAGCACCGACATTTCTTTCTGTACCTGATCGCCTAATTTGACTTCCAGAATACTTTCATATCCCAGAAAGTGGAGAAATTCGTGCGGCACAAACCGCCCGTAAGCATCTGTTAAATTTTCTTCTGCTGCTAAAGCTTTTTGTAACTCGTCTGTGAATTGGCGGCGTTCGGTTTCTACCTCTAGACGTTCCGTGATGTCTTGAAAAGCGGCGATCGCGTAAACTATGTTTTTCCGTTCATCGTAGATTGGAGTCGCCCAAACCTCGATCGGCACAATCCGATCCGACCCATGAACTTCTAGATCGTCCATACGCACAAATTCTCCCCGCAACGCCCGAACAATCGGTTGGCTATCCCTCGGATACAATTGATTAGTTGCAGCGTCGTAAAAATGATAAGCTTCAGGAAATTGGTCAGTACCCCCATCAAAAATTAAACCTTGGGCTAGTATCCTTTCCCCCCAAGAATTCATGTAAAAAGGTTTCCCCTTACCATCGACAACAAATATTCCCACTGGCATCGCTTCCAGGAATTGAGTCAATCGACTTTCGTTTTCTGACAGTGCCTCATTTAACTTTTCTTCGGCTGCCAAAGCTTTTTCTAAATCATTAGTAAACCTGACTCGTTCTACTTCTACCTGTCTTTGCAAACTAATATCCTTAGCAAAACCCTGATAGTAAAGCACTTCACCGTTAGCATCATAAACGGTGCGCGCATACTCAGAAATCCAGATAATGCTGCCATCTCGACAGTAAACCTGAGACTCAAACTCACACAGAGTACCGTGCTGTTTCATCAGCGCCAGAAACTCTTGACGGCGGTTAGGTTCCACGTACAATTGCTGCTGAATATCATTAATACTTTCTATCAATTCTGATGCGGAATCGTAGCCGTAAATTTCCGCCAGAGCAGGATTCGCACTGATAAAATGTCCGTCCGGAGTCGTCTGAAAAATACCTTCTAGAGCATTTTCAAATATCCCGCGATACTTCTCTTCAGCTTGAATTAACGCCGCTTCAGCTTCCTTGCGTTCAGTTATGTCACTAAAAGCAATAATCGCATAGGAAATGTCGCCTGTAGAATCATAAATTGGAGTTGCCCAACTCTCTACAGGAGTAATTTTATTAGCTGTACGAATTTCTACACCCTCAGTCCGCACATTTTCGCCCCTAAGTGCCCGCATAATTGGCAATTCTTCCACTGGGCATCTCTGATTAGTCCCGGTTTTATAGAATTGATAAATAGCTGCTTTTTGCTCTGAATTAATATGTGGCACAGTGCCTTTGCCAAATACCTCCCGCGCCTTCTGATTAGCGTAAAAAGATTGCCCGTTTGCATCAAGTACACACACGCCCAATGGCATAGCTTCTAGATACTGTGTCAAGCGACTTTCGTTTTCATGGAGTTTGGCAATCAGCATCGCCTGCTTGCGGTTTAATTTTATCAACTCCTGATTCATTTCCTGAAGTTCTCTTTGTTTTTCAGCTAATTCTTTATCTTGAAAATATCTATATATTGCCTCAGTTACAGTTAATTTTAAGTCATCACATTGCCAAGGTTTAGGTATATATCGGTACAATTTAGCATAGTTAATAGCATTGGCTACCGCATCCAAATCAGCTTGCCCCGTCAGCATGATCTTGAGAGTGTTCGGCGAGATAGCATGAACGCTCCTTAATAGTTCGTCTCCTTTCATACTAGGCATGATATGATCCGAAATCACCAAAGGAACTTCATACTGTTCTGCTAAAAGTTCGGACAGCAACTCTAAAGCTTCTTCGCCACTTTGGGCCGTTTCAATTAAATATTTATCTTCAAAGGCTTTTAGCAGGTCTATTTCCAGACTATCGAGTATAGTCTGCTCATCATCGACACAAATAATCACTGGTTTTTTCATAAATTTGCTAGACCAGACTTAATCGCTTCAATTAATTCTTGATTTTGCCAAGGTTTTTCTATGAAAGCATGAAGATTTGCTTGACTTTTTGTGCGCTCTATTGCTTCTTGGTCTGCTTGTCCTGTCAGCATCACTGTCACAATTTGCGGATATTTTTGATGAATTTTAATCAGCAACTCATCTCCTTTCATTCCGGGCATCAACCAATCAGAGACAATTACTAAAATGTTAACCTCAGCTTCACATAGCTCTTCAATAATTTCCAGGGCTTCGGCAGCACTTTCAGCAAATTCGCAAAGATATTTACCGTTAAATGCCTGTTGCAGTTCAATTTCAAGACTTTCCAACACTCCTACTTCATCGTCCACACACAAAATTGCTGATTTAGACATCGCTAGTTTCCTTCTTTAGTGTGGCAGGGTGCACCCCATGGGCAGCACACCGTTTTCCAAATTCTACATTCTGCGCGGGTAGACTGCAAATTTTCGCCCCCGACTTCAGTCTCCGGCGCTTTACCTACTCAGTTAAATTAATCGGCAAAGACACGGTAAATGCTGTTTTACCGGGCATCGACTCCACATCAATTTTACCCTGATGTTTTTCCATTATTTTTTTGACAATATCCAGCCCCAACCCGCTGCCTTCTCCCGCAGGTTTGGTAGTAAAAAAAGGCTCAAAAATTTTTGGAATAATCTCTGGTTGCATCCCTTTACCGCTGTCACTAATTTTTACCAAGACGCTGGTATCTTGTTGTACCACGTCAATTGTTAAAGTTCCTTGATTGTCCATCGCTTGTAAGGCATTGTGAATTAAATTTGTCCAAACTTGATTGAGTTCGTCGGGATAACACAGTACCACAGGCAATTGATCTTGATAGTTTCTGACAACTTCCACACCCTGCTTGATTTGGTTTTGATAAAGAGTTAATACAGTTTCAAGTCCATCCGTAATATTCACTTGTATTTTTTCCCCATTTATATCGTAACGCGCATAATTTTTCAGGGCAAAGACGACTTTTGCAGCGCGTTCAGTAGCGGTAGCGATGGTTCGGGCGCTTCTGTGAATGCTAGCAAAGTCGTAGGCTGTTTTGATAATATTTTCGCTGTCAGGATCTTTGAGCAACGACAAGAATTCTTGCAGATTTCCTTGCAATCCGATATTGACTAAAATGCTAGCAAGGCTGTCATAATTGTCAATGCCTTCCGACTCTAGTTGCTGCTTCACGTCTTTTTTCAATACCCGTTTTTCTCTAGTAGATAAAGAGTAATTTTGTTGGCTAGAACTGTACATCAAACGCAAGAAATCTTGCTGGCGTTCTGCTGACAGTTCTTTAAAAAAAACTGGCAACTTTTCTAGATTGTTATCCAAAAAGCTGGTAATATTTCCAATAGACGACCGAATCGCCCCCAACGGCGTATTAATTTCGTGAGCAATGCCCGCAATCAGTTGCCCTAATGCCGCCATTTTTTCCGATTGCACTAATTGATTCTGAGTAGCTTGCAGTTGGTCTAAAGTAACTGTAAGTTCATTGTTTTTCTGTTGAAGTTTTTTTCGCAACTGGCATATTGCTAAATGGGTTTCTACCCTCACTAGAACCTCTTCCACCTGAAAGGGCTTGGTAATATAATCTACCCCGCCCACAGCAAAGGCTTTGACCTTATCAAGTACGTCATTAATCGCGCTAATAAAAATCACCGGGATGTCGCAAGTTCGTTCATCAGCTTTGATTTTTTCGCACACTTCATATCCATTCATTTCGGGCATCATAATATCCAGCAAAATCAAATCGGGAGGCATACCTTTTGCCGCCGAAAGCGCTAACTCGCCGCTAGGTACCGGGCGCACTTTATAGCCCTTGCTGTTCAAAATTCCGGCTAGCAGCCGCAAATTAGCTGGGGTGTCATCAACTACTAAAATATTACCGCGATCGGTGCTAGGAATGTCGTTATTCATGTGATATTGCTTGAGATATTAGCTTTAAAACTTTGTCGTACTCAAAATTTTCCATACAATTTGCGATCGCACCTGCCGTTACTGCATCCTTTAATCGAATTTGCTCTATCAAGGTATCAATTAAATCCATATCTGCATTCAGTATTGCTAGCTTTAAATCAGCTACCAGTGAATCAGGCAATTTTACGAAATCAGCCGCACTCATAGCGCGATCGCCTTCTTTGATTGCCGATAAATTAGTTAAACCCAGCTCTTCATAAATATAGCGCACTCCGATATGTTTGTGCATCGCATCAAAAATATCGGCTTCCCGGAAAGGCTTCCTCATAAAAGCATCGCAGCCCGCCGACAAAATAACTGCTCGTTCTTCCTCCAAAACGCTCGCTGTCAGCGCAATAATCGCAGTAGCTTGACCTTTAATAGTACCTTTAATGTATTGCGTAGCTTCGTAGCCGTCCATCACAGGCATTCTCATGTCCATCCAAATTAGATGCGGTTCCCAACTATCCCAAATCTCAATAGCTTCTTGACCGTTAGTAGCTTCTTTTAGTTCAAAACCAAGAGGAGAGAGGATTTTAATTAACAGTTGGCGATTGAGCTGTTTATCGTCTACTATCAAAATTCGATAGGTGTGTTGGTTGGGTGCCAAGGCAATAACATTCCGGCTCGGTTTTGGGCTTTCAATATCAGCCGGATCGACCGCAATAACTTGAATGTCAAACTTAAAATTAGTTCCCGTGCCAACAGCAGAACAGACGCTCATTTCGCCGCCCATTAATTCCACAAATTTGCGACTGATTGGCAATCCCAAGCCGGTACCTTCTTGCGAATCTTTGCCTGTCTTGGTTTGCACGAAAGGTTCAAAAATATCGTCTAATTCATTGATAGCAATACCGGAACCAGTATCCTCGACTTCAAAATGAAGGAAGAAGGAACAGGTAGAAGCTGCATCGTCATCTGGGTTTGCAATAATCTGGTTGCTGGACGGACTGACTTGAGATATTTTAACACCATTAATAGCGGAACTTTTTGTATTTTTTGATACTTTCGACTGCTCAAAGTTTCCCCCTTCTGCCTGCTGATTTTTGCCGAATGACTGCTTCCCAACTCTGACCGCTATACCGCCCTCATCGGTAAACTTAAGAGAGTTATTGAGCAGATTAATTAAGATTTGCCGCAACTTTAAATCATCAGTTTCTATGTATTGTGGCACATCGGGGCTGCGGTCAAAAACCAACTGCAAGTGCTTGTCATCTGCTTTGAGCTGAAACATATCTTCCAAGTCGTTTAGGAGGCGATAGAGGTCGATTTTATGGGGATTGAGGGTGGTGCGCCCCGATTCAATTTTAGATAAATCCAGCACGTTATTAATCAGGGTAAGGAGGTGTTCTCCGCTGCTCCTAATTATGCTAATATTTTCTTGATGTTCGGGGGATAGAGTTTGGCTGCGAGTCATCAGTTGGGAAAAGCCGAGAATTGCATTGAGAGGCGATCGCAATTCGTGGCTCATGTTAGCCAGAAAGGTGCTTTTAGCTTGATTTGCTACTTCCGCTTTGTCTTTAGCTACAGCCAATTCTGTCGTCCGCTCTTGTACTCTATTTTCTAAAGTTTCAAAAGATTGTTGCAGTTGTTGAGCCATGCTGTTAAATGACTTTGCTAATTCCCCCAATTCGTCAGAACGTTCGCTTTGTACTGTTTTATCCCATTCACCTTTAGCAATGTTTTTGGCGGCTGTATTTAAGCTCAAAATAGGATTTGTCACCCACTGAGAAGTCAGAATGCCAATTACCACAGCTACTCCTAAAGCTGCGAAACAAAGTAAAACCGCTGTGCGGGTATTGGCATCGATTTCTTTGGTGAAATCTGCTTCGGGAACAACTACGACAATCAGCCAGTCTAAACCTTTGCCGTCTTGGAACGGCAAGACTTTTAAAAAATGTCGCTTGTCATCTATTTCAAAGCTCAATAACTCGGATTTTTTAATTTGGTCTAAATTTTTAAACTTTGCCGTCAAATATTTAGCTGTCGCTTGAGTAAAGGGGTTGCTGCTTTCTTCCACTTTAAACAATTGTTTTTTATTATCTTTGGTGCGAAATGGTTTTTCGGTGGTGGAAGTTGCTAACATAGTACCCTGGCGATCTATAATAAATGTTTGACCGGATTTGCCAACTTTGAGACTGTTAAGAAATCTCCCAAGATGGTCTAGACGCAAGGCAGTAAATAAGACTCCTTCTAGCTGATTTTTGTCGCTGTATACTGGTTGGAGAGCGCTGATAATTAAGGTAGGCTCTAGTAAGGAAACAAAAACAGAACTCCAAGTAGGTTTGCCGACTTTTACGGCTTTTTTGTACGCAGGATGTTGCCGATTATCATAGTTTTTGGCCAGGGTGGTAATTGTAGTGCGATCGCCGAGAGCGTTCGTATTGTAAGAATTAAAATTAAACCCAGTAGATGGGTCTATCACATTAATCATTCGGGAGCCGTTAGAAAGTTGTTGACCGCCTCTATAATTTCCCTTATTGTTGCCAACCGAGGTAAAATTGATATATGGATATAATTGTACTTGACGCCAAAGATATTTATCCCAAGCTGATAATTTTTCCATCTTTAACAAGCCGAGCTTGACAGCATCCAGCTTGGTTTGATTGATTTGATGGGGAGTAGTCAGGTAAACTTGCAGGTTTTGCTCGACACGCAAACTCACCTCACTCATTAACTGACTGGCAAGGTTATTAACTGCTTTTTGTCCGTTTCTAAAAGACAGATATCCTACGAGTCCCACGGTTCCCACGATTTGCAATACAAATGGAACTATGAGAACAGTTCGCAGCGGTAATTGGTCTAAAATTTTAGCAACCATAAGATTGAGGGGTTTGGTGAACTTAGTCTACAACCGTCTTTGCAGAATCTGTATTAACAGCAGCACCATTTATTTACTGCCGCTTAGCTAGGAGGAATTGATGCGGGCTATTTTAGCTGTGGTAGATGCTCGACCCCGATCGAATGTGAACCTAATGTTTGCTCGATTAAAGTCTATTATTTTACCCATTGTCGTATTATTGTTACCATTTAGCTAAAAGTTGCAGTCTCTGCCTGCGAGAATAGGCTGATATTCGATCGCACGGGCGAGTTTAATCCGCATGGGTCAAGCGGTTTGGAGGCCTGCCAGGAAATTTGCGATCGGCACTCGCCATTTTCCGCAAGACGTGTTATACTCTAAAAAGTCGAGGGCACGTAGCTCAGTGGATAGAGCATCAGGTTCCGGTCCTGAGGGTCGGGGGTTCAAATCCCTCCGTGCTCATTTTATATTTATTTTGTGGAGTAAGGGTTTCAGGTTAATTGTATTACCGATACTCCTATTTTCCGCTCAAATTTCGCTCCCATCTGTTCCAAGTATCTCCAAAACCCCCTCCATATCTGCCAAGTTTGCGCCGGACTTTTGACGTCTGGCTTTCAACTGGTTGAGCAGGTCGGCTGGCTCTGGAAATTCTGCGACGGTCGGAGCGGAGTTTTCAAATAGCTCCGTACTTATTTAAATTTATAAAATGACTGATTTTGAGAGACCGGGGACAAATTTTTACCCTCGGTCTCAATTATTGTGATTTAAGCGCCAGTGTCAAAAATCGAATCGCCCCTGTAGTCGCCTATCGCGGACTGATTCCGCCCCTGTTCCTTAGCACGGTACAGTGAACGATCGGCGATCGCAATTAAGTCAACCGATGATAGTTCCGAAATCGGAATCAAGTTGGCGATACCCATACTAATAGTAACTACATCGCTCACATCAGAGGTTTTGTGAGGAATATGTAAAGCTTGAATAGCAGCGTGAATCCGTTGGGCCACCGAACTCGCTCCTTCAAGATCAGTATTAGGCAAAATGATGGCAAATTCTTCTCCGCCGTAACGCGCCACCAAATCCGCTGGACGGTACACCACCTCTTGCACAGTCTGAGCAAGTTTGAACAGACAATCATCCCCCATTTGATGACCGTAGCAATCATTATAACGTTTGAAATAATCCACATCAAACAACAAAAGAGAAATAGGTTTTTGTTCCCGGTATAGCCGCTGCCATTCATGCTCTAAGCGGTCATTAAAACAGCGGCGATTAGCAATTTGAGTTAACCCATCAATATTTACCACTTGTTCTAAGAGGTGAGTAGCGCGGGCTAGTTCTTCGTTAGAGAGTGCCAGTTGCTGATTAATTTCTCTCATGCGCGCTTGGGCCTGCTGCCTTTCTGCCAATTCCTTCTGTAACTTCTGAAAAATATCCGCTTGCTTAATGGCGATCGCTAACTGATTAGCAATTTGTTTAACAAGGTCAACTTCAAATTCTTCCCATTGCCGAGGAGCAGAACATTGATGAATACATAACAACCCCCACAAATCTTGTCCATTGAGCAACGGCGCAACTAAATTAGCCCGAACCGGAAATTGTTTCCAAAGAGCGCGGCAACAGTGTTGAAGGTCAATCTTATTGATATCTTCAACTACCTGCATTCTCCATTCTTTATATGAATCAGGACCTTGTTCACCACCACACGGGTCGTTAAATTGATTTCGGCTTACCAATTTACATCCTTCGCCTACGGATTCTGAAACAAACTCACCATATCCAAATTTACTGTCAGGATCGAACTTAAATATGCCAACGCGCTCGGCATCCAGAAACAGGCGAATCTCCTGCGAAGCAATCTCAAAAATTGTAGACAAATCAAGAGATTGACGGATGTGTTGAGTAATCTCTTGAAGTAATATAGCCTTGTCGTACTGTTGCCGCAGAGCAATTTCCGCTTGCTTTTGGGCGAGAATAGCTGCCTCTGCTGCTTTTTTGGCTTTAATAATTTCACCTTCGTATAGGATACGCTGGCGGATACAGATCAAGATGCAATTGTTGACGAAGCTTCCCCCCTTCTCCCGACGCACAGCGTTGATCAGCATAGGTATATCACTACCCTGCTTTGACCTTAATGAGAAGTAAATTTCCTCTACTTTACCGTCGAGCTTCAACAGGGGGAAGAAATGGGTTTGAAAAAAAATCCGGCTGGCCATTGACAGAATGGAGTCTATTTTGCGTTCCCGCAGTTCATCGGTTTCGTATCCGAGTAATTGCAGTAATGTGGCGTTGACCATTACGATCGTACCATCGTCAGCAAACGAGAGGAATCCACAGGGTGACGTGTTGAGTAGCTCGTCTATCTGGTAGGTCATGTTTGCCATACAAATCAGGTAGTATGAGGTACACTCAAATACTCCTTCATCATCTCGATCGTCTCTTGTGGATGACTCAGGTGCGGGCAATGTCCCGTAGCTTTCATCAGCCGTAGCGTACTTTTAGGTAGGTGGCGGTGGAGGTAATCCCCTACCTCGGTGGGAGCAATCACGTCATCAGCGCATTGCAATATCAGTGAAGGTACTGATACCTTGGGTAAATCACTGCGATTGTCAGAGTAAAAAGTCACCTCGGCAAAGCGACTTGCAATCACTGGATCAGTCGAGCAAAAACTTGTCTCAAGTTCCTCACTTAACTCAGGACGATCCTGATTCTGCATCACCATTGGCGCCAGAAAGCTTGCCCAACCAATGTAATTTTTCTCCATGATATCGAGGAGATCCTCAATATCTTTGCGCTCAAACCCTCCGTAATAATTTGGTAAATCATTGATGTAGCAGGGTGAAGGCCCTACGAAAATCAGGCGATTAAAGTAATTAGGAGCTTGAATTGAGGACAGAAGGCCGATCATACTGCTGACCGAATGACCGACAAAAATCACATCCGTCAACGCCAATTCTTTACAAATATCGAGGACATCCTGAACATAGCCATTGAGGTCGCTGTACCGTTCATAACTGTAGGCACTAATATCAGACTGTCCCGAACCTACATAATCAAATAGGATGATTTTGTAGTCTTTCTCGAAAGCCGGTGTTACGAAACGCCACATATTTTGATCGCACCCAAATCCATGAGCAAACATCATCGTCTGGGTGCCTTGTCCAAACACTTTTATATTATTCCGTAAGAAAAATTTTTTAGTCATTTGATCGACACGAGCATTAAATTAATTATAAGACTTTGGCGCGCTTTTATGAGGGAGGATTGATGATCCCACATAGTGGTGGACAACAATTCAGGATATCGGATTAATTGAATTGCAAACTCAGCAATAGCCGTCTTCCTCAACATATAATGCAGCCGAATTTCCTAGGCGCTAGCTTGTAACTATTCCCATTGCGCTGGGGTTTCCATTCCTTCGGCAATTGTGCTCGATTTAAGCCATCTGGGATTACAACTATGGGTTTGTGAATTCCGCGCTCGAACGCTCGGAAGGCTGGCTAAATCGCGGACAAGTGAAAGATCAATTTTGAGCGACTTCATCAGAAAATTTTTCAACTTGTTAAAAGCAGCATAGTCAGGTCCAAAATCATCCACTAAAATCCCAATACCACGCTTTGATAATTGGCTTAAAACATTGTATGTAATGTCAAAATTAAGCATCATTGTCGTTTCGGTAATCTCTAGCCCTAGATATTTCGGCTTCATCTGGGTGCGCTCAAGGATGCGATCGCTCTTAGCGATTAAAGTCGGTTGGCTGAGTTGACGTGCCGACAGATTCACCGCGATATTAGGCAGAATTAGTCCTGCTGCTAGCCACTGCTGATATTGCCAAGCTTGCTCTAAAATCCATTTGCTCTTCGGGCAAAATCAATCCAGTTTTTTCGGCAATGGGAATACATCGATGGCGATGAATCCAACCTAGTTCAGGAGAATACACTCCTAGTATAACTTTAACACCAGCAAGGTTACCTGTTTACCAATCGAGCTGAGTTTGATCATACAGCAAGTATTTGCTTTCCAAGCACAATTCAAGAGATTTACGATCGCCAGGGTATTGGATTTGGCCAAAGTTATTGTTGCTGTGTAAAAACTATAGGTATTGGGTTATAGAGGCAATAAGAACTCCTATTTCCGCAATTAAGAACCTGTAAAACATTGTCGCGGTTGCTATCAATCTTCCCAAACTCCTCAAATTAAAAAATTAAAAAAGTTGGGTTTCCTAGCTCAACCCAACTTACTTTTAACAACGATGAATTACTGCCAACTCTCAAATATCCTCATCGTCTTGACCTTGCACACCCTGGAGAATCCGCGATAGCTCACTCTTCTCATTAATAGTAATCCGAGTCGGAGAACCGCTGATAATCCGTTCGTAACCACGGAACGAATCTTTAATTTGTGGGCCTCTTTCAGTAATTGTGTATTCCCGAATTCCTTTGTCATGCCACGAACCGCGCATCTTAAACACATTAATTGCCCGCGACATTTCTCCTCGAATCTCTACATACTGCAGCATAATAATCGTGTCAGTAATCGTAGAAATATGGGAGTCAGTAATCGAATTAGAACCCATAAACTGGTCGCTTGTATTCGTAAAAAAGCCGGTTATTTCTTCCTGCTTCGCAAAACCTGTCACTCCGATCACAAATTGCCTGAAAGCATTATTGCTGACACCCCTAGCTAAGGCAGACAGCGAGTCTATAGCAATTCGAGAAGGTTTGAACTCAGCAATTTCTGATTTAATAGTCTGCAAGTGGTCTTCCAAACCGGCAGATTCCGGGTAAGTACACAGCAGCTTTAGCATTCCTTTCTGTTCCATTTCCTCAAAATCAATGCCCCAAGAATAAGCATTGCGGAACAACTGAGCGCGCGACTCTTCATACGCAAACAGCAGCGCCCGATTGCCGTTCATACAAGCATTCTGCAAGAACTTGCTCACCAACAGAGTTTTGCCGGTTCCCGTTGCACCCGTAGCCAAAATAATCGAGTCTTTGAAGAAGCCGCCACCGCACATCTCATCGAGAGTTTTATCACCTGAAGAAACCCGCACGTTTGAAGACTTTTGAGTTAATCGCATCGCCCCCAATGGGAAAATATTAATTCCGTCATTAGTCATAGTAAAAGGATATTCACCCTTCATGTGAGTTGTACCGCGCAACTTCAAAATTTCGATGGTGCGGCGGCGACGTTCTCCTTCCAATACGTTGCGAACAATCACCACATTATCCGACACAAACTCTTCCACTCCAAACCGAGCCACCGGGCCGTATTCTTCCACCCGTTCCGTCGTCATAACTGTAGTTGCTCCGACTTGTTTGAGGCGCGCAACTAAGCGAAAAATTTCTCGGCGCACCACCGATGCGGCGTCGTACTGCTGAAATACGGCGGTAACAGAATCTATTGAAACCCGCTTGGCTTTGTACTTACGAATGGCGTACTGAATTCGCTCGATTAAGGCTGATAAATCAAAATTTCCTACGATATCTTGACCTTCCGGATCGGGGGAAGCGTCCAAAATAAATAGCTTGCCTTCCTCGATTAACTGTGCCAGATCCCAACCGAAACTGCAAGCATTTTTAATAATATCTGTGGGAGATTCTTCAAAAGTTACGAACACTCCAGCTTCGTCAAAATGGGTAATTCCATTATAGAGAAATTGTACGGCAAATAAAGTTTTTCCCGTTCCTGATGTGCCGCTGACTAGGGTGGTTCTGCCGAGCGGCATTCCGCCGTGACTGATGTCATCGAAACCCTCAATCATCGTGCGAATTTTTTCAACTCCTGCCGTTACCAATCCTTCTCGTTTAACCGTTTGACTAATTTCATTCATGTCGATTTTTGTCAACTCTCAGTATTCTTTAGTTGTCACTCATTAACCGCCGATCATGAGTCTTTGTACCCAGCTTTTAGTTTTGGCTCTTGCTCAATAACTAATGACTGCTGACTGGTGACTAATAACCCCGCTCAAAAACCGATACCGTGCCACGTACTTCTGTCGTGGAAAGATGAAAATTTTAGACTTTTGTTCAACCTCCCCGGTTCATCTGTTGAGTAAATCTAAAACCTAAAATCGTTCGACTAAGCGCGACTCGATGCTTCGACTTAGCGCTCGCCAAACGTTTCACGCCAAACCGAAGTCTCAAATCTAAAATCGACAGACTCTCACTTGATTATCTTATGAATTGAGGTCTTCTTCGCGAAGTTCTTCATAGAGCAAATCTAATCCTATCAGAACTTTCTCACGATCGGACAAATCGCCAATAATTTTTCGCACCGGCGGCGGCAGGATTTTTGCCAGCGTCGGGGTTGCCAATATTTTGTCCTCTTCTGCTAGCTGAGGATTTTTGAGAACATCTATGACTTTCAGCGCGTAGACGCCTTGAAATTCTTGTTCTAGGATGTCCTTTAGGGTTTTCAAAGCTCGCACTGAGTTGGGAGTATTCCCCGCAACGTACAGCTTCAGAACGTAGGTTTTCTTCAGAGGACTCATGAACTTTTTTAAATGTTGAGTATTAGTTGTCAGATGTTAGTTGTAGTTGTTATTTGTCTTAAATCCGCTGTTCTTTGTTATTTTATAATAATTTCCGCCTCGCCCTCGCGCGGCCGTTGCTCGGCTCCTTTCTTTTTTGTTAGATTCTACCTTCTACCTTTTGTTTCTTAAATTATGCCGAATCCCTTCTACATTCTACCTTGAGAGGTTTCTTTCGGAATCGATCGCCGATACATCTCGCACATATGAGCGATCGCGTCAATCAGGGTCAAACGGTAATCAAGCAATATTTCCTCACTGCGCCCTTCTATTTTTAGCTGTTTAGCAAACTCGTCCATCAATTCCATGTGAATTTCTACAACTTGAGTCACAGGAACGTCAGCAAAAAAAGCCAAATTCACAAATTCATCTATTTGATTGTTGACCGCAGCATCTTGAGAAAAATAATTCAAAACGATGTCGCGATAACTTGACTTGAGTTGCTCCAAAAACTTTTGCTTCTCTGGTCCCGACAGATTTTTCAAAAAAATCTGGGAATTTCTTTTATAATACACACCTAAGTATCCTAATCGCTCCCGTAATTTTTCCGCCAGCCGCCGCTGCTGTCGGCTGAGCAAACTTTGAGCAGTCAATTGGGCTGTCGCATCTACCGTTACGGATTGGTAATTGACAGGAACCGGAGTTGAAAGTTTCAGAAATTGTGCGATCGCCCGATCGATACCGGCAGCTATTTCACTTGATCGAGCGATTGCCAGTTGCACCTCAGCAGGGTGATAAAAAAAAGCACAGCTTTCGTCTCGACTCTGGTTGGCGGTACTGGCTGCCGCCTCAAAACCATCTGAAAATGGTGCTTCGGCCTTGCCATCTACCTGCGCGTGAGGCGAAAAAATCACAGCAGGCAAAAAGATCGATCGTTCTTGCAGCTTGCCCAGAAGCGATCGCAGATCCCCATCCACCTCCAAAACCAAACAATCAAGGTGATAATTGTGCTTAAGGAACCCCAAAAGCTCCACTGCCGACTTAATGTGCATTAAAGTATAGCGCTCGCCTCTCAAAAGCTCGATCGCAGAGGCTGCAATTTCCTCAGAGCGGACAAAAATACCGATAGAAAGTTGAGGAAGCAAAGCTGTAGGTGCACCACCTAAGTTGCCTGAAAGTGCTGGATCGCTCAGAGTTGATATCTCCTTTACAAAAAACTTAACATTTTAACAATCATCTCAACATTTATTTTAACCAATCTTAACCGCAAAATAAGTGATGCGCTTCTACCGGAAGAAGAATCAAAGTGTACTCCGTGGTTTTTGTGTCAAGCACCCTGAGCGTGATTTCTGCAATTAAGCTTAAGCCTTAAAATAATTGCTAGTCGCCTCAAATCAGGCGTAGGCATCGAACTCCCCGGTGTCGGTGCAGATACGGAGCCTGATAGCGAACTGATATAAAACTAATAAGATACAGAAATTCGCAGCTACATTGAGCATCAAAAATATTACTGCTCTCGTGAGCAGACTCTCAGGTTTGTTATGCCACTCACCACCCCCAGTCTCAAAAATTTTATCGAGCCAGTGCCGCTGTGCCGCCAAACGGGTGTGCTAGCATCGCTGCAGTCAATTTTCAGATCCTGCAACTGCGATCGAGTTGCAGTAGTCAACGAACAGCTACAGCCGCTGGGATTAGTGTACCTCCGCAGCCTTTGGGCTTGGGGAGCCGATCGCACAAACGACGGGCAGCAACCTTTGTCAGAAAGCTCGATCGCGATCGAACCAGTCAGGGTATTACCCGCCGCTATGAGCGTCAGCGAATTCTGGGAGTACCTGCAAACAGAGGAACAGAACACCCCAGCCCGGCCAAACCGCCAAACCGCCGACACCCCCCCCAAAACTCCGATCGCCCTCACAGATGCCAGTGGTCAATTCTTAGGAATGCTAGACAACCTGAGCCTGCTGCAATTCGCCGCACTCAACAGCAGCTCGCTCTGCAGCCTCACAGAGCAGGGAACAGCAGTCAAAGAAATCGAATTAAAAAAACCAATTTCCGAAGCCATCGCCACGGTCCTAGACGCTCAAGTACGCTTTCTAGAAGCAGGATTGAAACCTTCGGAAAACCTGAACTCCCTAGTCGAACTACTGGAAAAACTACCCCTGCCCCTGAGATTGCAAACCCCCACCGCACAAATAGTCAGCCAAAACGCAGCGTGGCGGATTTTGCTGGGAGCTGGCCCAGAACCAGTTCCAGAACCAGCAGCAAATTTGGGTAAACACTCGCCCCGCAAACCAAGCCATTTAACAAGCGAATATAAGAGCCTGCAGTTAGAGGGCATCACCACCGACTGCAGGAGCCTAGTAGGAGCAAGTAGATCGGGCGATTCCCTGCGGGATAGCTTCGCCGCGCGTGATTCAACCGCAGCCACCAGTTGTCCGCTGCCCCTGTACGCTGCTGCCTCCCCCTCAACATTAACCGCTCCAGCTTGGTGCCCCATGGCCGGCAAACCAGACACCTACATTTGCGAGTGTCCCGTACAAAAAGGTCAAGAACGGATCTGGCAATTTGTCAAACAGCCGCTCTCAGACAAGCTAATTTTAGTAATGGGACAAGATGTCACCGAAGAACATTTAGTCGCCAAAGAACTAGCAGCGAAAAACGCAGATTTAATCCACCTCAACCGACTCAAAGACGAATTTTTATCCTGCATCAGCCACGAACTAAAAACGCCACTCACCGCCGTGCTAGGTTTGTCCAGCCTCCTCAAAGATAAATTGATCGGAGAACTCAACGATCGCCAAACACGCTACGCCAAACTAATTCATAAAAGCGGGCGGCATTTGATGACAATAGTTAACGATATATTAGACTTGACCCGGATGGAAACCGGGCAGCTAGAACTAATTCCCGAAGCAGTCGAAATAGAATCAACCTGCCAAAGAGCGTTTGAACAAGCAAAACAACTGCAACAGCAAGAAGAAAAAAAACCACCCGAACCAAGCAAAACTGATGGCACAGCAAACGCAGAACCCTCCGCCCAAATAGAATTTACACTCGAAATAGAACCGGGACTGAGCCAATTAATTGCCGACGAACTGCGACTGCGGCAAATGCTCGTCAACCTCCTTTCCAACGCCCTAAAATTCACCGAACTCGGCGGCAAAATCGGACTGAAAGTAAATGTTTGGGAAGGCTGGATCGCATTCAAAGTTTGGGACACTGGCATCGGCATCCCCGCCGACAAACAGCATCTGATCTTTCAGAAATTCCAACAGCTAGAAAGCCCCCTCACCCGCCGCTTTCAAGGAACCGGACTGGGACTGGTACTGACTCAACGCCTAGCTCGGCTCCACGGCGGGGACGTTTCGTTTATTTCCTCAGAAAACCAAGGCTCTCAATTTACCCTGCTGCTGCCACCAAATCCTCCGGGAAACAGCAGTGAAGAAGTCCCCGCATCGGGAGCCGTTGAGGAAGAATTATTACAACCCCAATATCCGACTCTGACCGCCAATTCTCGCTCTCGTTTAGTATTAATAGTCGAAGCAGTTCCCAAATATATCGAAGATTTAACCAACGTCATCTCAGGTTTGGGCTACCAAGTAATAGTCGCCCGTTCCGGCACCGAAGCGCTAGAAAAAGCTCGCAGGTTCAGTCCCGAAGCGATTTTCCTCAACCCGCTGCTGCCGCTGCTGTCGGGTTGGGACGTGCTGACGCTGCTCAAGAGTGACCCGGATACCCGATCGATTCCGGCGATCGTCACAGCCACCAGAGGGGAGAAAGAACGGGCTAGTGTCAACAGAGCTGAAGGCTTTTTGACCTTGCCGGTGGAAGAACCCGCTTTGCGGCGGCTGCTGGCAGACTTGATCGGCCACAGTAATTCTAGTAGCCCCAAAGTAAGGAGTTCTTTAACCGTTTTGTGGCTCAGCCCGCAAAACAGTTCGTCTCAAGGTTCCGCTTTACTGCTCAACCCCAACTACTGCCGGGTTTTAGAAGCAGACGACCTCGGCCAAGCAGAACTCGTGGCCAGAATTTGGCGCCCCGATGCGATCGTCTTGGATGGTACAAGTCAACTGCAAAACCCCTTAGCTTTTATCGAACAGTTAAGTCGGTCTCGAAATTTGGGTTCTCTCCCGTTAGTGACTTTAGACCCCACCACTACGCAACTGGCAAATCAAGTCAAAGGATTGTCGGTATTTCCCTGTTTGGCTACCCGCAGTCCCGACGACAGTGAAACTTCACCAACCGGTTTGGTACCAAGTGCTTTGTGGCAAGTGATTCAAGTTGCTGCGGGCATGAGTTGGAAACCCAGCATTTTATTTGCCGACATTTCGACTTTACCCGATTTGCACTCCTCTTCTGGGGGGAACCCGACGGGAGAATTGGAACATTGCGATCGATCGACAAATGCCGAGATTCCCCTTCCCAATTCCCATTTTTCTACTCCCAACTTTCAAGCTTTGATTCAGTACATCCAAACCGCAGGATTTCGAGGGTCGATCGCTCAGAGCTGGACAGAAGTTTTGCAGCAGTTGCAATATCAAAGCGTTGACTTAGTTTTGCTGTGTTTGCGAGATGCCCCCTCAGAATCAACCGCTATGCTGCAGGCGCTATCGAACTTGCGCCAAATGGCAGTAAAATTGCCAATTTTAGTTTGGGATTATCGATCTGCTGTAAATTCGGAATCCGAGGCGATCGACTTTCTACTGCAAGAAGTATCTGCCAAAATTTTGCCTTCTTCCTTATCAGCAGCACAATTGTTAGACAAAATTCAACAGAGTTTATTAACTCATTCAAGTTCCTAAAAATGAAGAATTTCCCAGGTTTTTAGTGAGGAAGTAACTCGTTTCTCAACCTGTAAAAATTAACTATTATTTATGAGGAAAAGCACAATTGGGCAACTATTTAACTGTCAACCGCCAAGCGTTATTTATCAAGTCAGTCAAGTTTATAATAACTCATCATTTTGCGTATTTGTAGTGAGGTGATCAGTGGTTTATAAAACAGTGAATAAAAACGACTACCCTGAGTGTAAATATAATTTGACAAGTATAGCAATCCTAAATCATTCATTTGCATAATTATTGTAGGGGCAATCCTCCCGTGGTTGCCCGATAGATAGGGGGTAGGCACTATTAGCACTACCCCTACAAATTTATCTGAATCATTTAGGATTACTATATTTAAATGAAAACCCAAAAGTGTTGCGAGTCAAGAAGCAATATCAAAACTCAAAAATATGAGTTATTATAGGCGATCGAGAAACCCTTATATTTTTTTCTGGGGCTGTACAGTGCCTAATCGCATTCCTTTAATATCTCTGCTACTCGCACTCGGTTTGGGGGCAATGCCCCAGCCTGCTGTGGCACAGGCACTCCTGCCTTACACCCTGCAAATCGACTCGGCCCAACTCGAACAAACGGCCTTGAGCCTTGCAGAAGAAGCCGTCCAGCTAGCCAGACTCCAGCAGTACCAACTAGCGGTACCTAGAGCCGAACTCGCCACACAGTTAGCCCCCAAAAATGCTCAAACTTGGACTTTGTTAGGTAGCTTGTACCTTCAAGTCGAACAGTTTGACAAAGGCATTGAAGCTTTGGGGCAAGCTCAATCTCTGTCGCCAGAAAATCCATCAATTAAATTTGTCTTGGGAGAAGCTTACTTTCGGAAAGCGAACTACGAGAAAGCAGTTGAATATTTGCAAGCAGGATTAAAACTCAAACCAGACACTCCAGGTGCATTATTTGATTTAGGTAATGCTTTTTATAAGCTGAAGCGGTTTGATCAGGCGATCGCCCAATACGAAAAAGCCTTTGCTTTAGAAAAAAATCTTTGGCCTGCTGTCAACAATATCGGATTAGTCAAATACGAAATGGGAGATGTTGATAGCGCCATCAAACGCTGGCAAGAAGCGATCACGATCGACGACAAAGCAGCCGAAGCAATGCTAGCTCTAGCAGTAGCATTCTACACCAAAGGTGACAAAGAAAAAGGCTTAGCGATGGGAGAAGCAGCTCTGAAACTCGACAAACGTTATGCTACCGTAGAATATCTCAAAGAAAACCTCTGGGGCGATCGTTTAATCGCAGATACGCAAAAGTTGCTAGCCACTCCTGAAATGAAAGCAGCACTGGCTAAAATTCAAGACGCCCCACCCCCTCCCCAAATGTCGCCTTAATTGTAGTTAAGTTTGTAGTGAGGACTTCAGTCCTCAAAGCTTTTTTTAACTGAGAACCAACTATCTTATTCACGACTAAGACCAAAAAATAGTTGAATGCGCTATCGGTAGGGGTAAGGTGCGCGCACAGCGCACCCTACCGATTGAGTTGGTGCGTAAGTTCTATTATTGCCACGAAGCAGTCGCTGTCTTCAATTCTCCAATCTAAAATCTAAAATCTAAAATCTAAAATCGCATGACCCCTCTAAGCTGGACAGAATTAGAAGCCCTCACAGACTTTGAAGTCGATCGCACCAACGGCCCCACCAACGCTCAATCCCGCTTGCGCCTCTTCGGTAAAACCGAATCCGATGTGCGAGTCACTCTGTACCGCGATAACCATGCTTGGTGTCCCTACTGCCAAAAAATCTGGTTGTGGTTAGAAGAAAAACAAATCCCCTACCGTATTGACAAAGTTACCATGTTCTGCTATGGGGAAAAGGAAAGCTGGTACAAACGCAAAGTGCCATCGGGAATGCTACCGGCGATCGAACTAGACGGCCGCATCATCACCGAAAGCGATGATATCTTAATCGCCCTCGAACGAGTCTATGGCCCCTTGGGTTTGGGCATGGAAAACCCGGCAGTAATACCCATGCGGCGGTTAGAGCGACTGCTGTTTAGGGCCTGGTGCTCTTGGCTGTGCTACCCAGCAAGTTCAGCGAAAGTAGAACAGCACAACCGCAACCAATTTATCAGCGTCGTCGCCCAGGTAGAAAAGGCTCTCGGCAGCACTCCGGGGCCTTATTTCCTCGATGAATTTGGCACTGCAGATGTCATCTTTACGCCCTACGTCGAACGGATGAATGCCAGTCTTTACTACTACAAAGGCTACTCGATGCGGGAAGAAAACCCGCGCTTTGCTGACTGGTTTGCGGCGATGGAAACCCGCCCTACCTATCGGGGCACTCAGAGCGATTTTCACACCCACGTCCACGATTTACCGCCTCAGATGGGCGGGTGTTATGAAAACGGCGAACCTCAGATGCTACTCAATAAAGCCCGCGTGGATAATGGGCCTTGGGCTGGACTGCCGGATGTGATGTATCCAGAACCGGAAACCTCCCGCGCTGAAGCACTTCACCGCGTCATTAAGCACCACCGCAATATCGTTCGAGTCAATCCTGCTGATGACAACTTATTTGATGAGGCTTTGCGTTGTGCTTTAACTTTGATGATGACTGGCGAAGTTTGTACGCCGCCGGCTGGTTCTGATGCGGCTTTGCGGTATTTGCGCGCTCGGGTGAATGTGCCCCGCGATATGTCGATCTACGCGGCTAAGCGATTGAGGGAAGCGTTGGAGGAAACGGCGGCTTTGGTGGGTGATGGTCAAGGTTCTCCGATTCTGCTGAAGCATCGGCGAGATCAAGATCCGGCTAATTTTGTGTAGGGGGCGATCGGAATCAGACAAAATCGGCGTTGCTGCTGCTCTACTTCATCAGCTTGCTATCTGCTCGATCGTTGTGCGACCAATGGTAGTATTAAAAGTGGCATAAATAATATGAAAGTATCTATCTATTTGCCAGATGAGCTAGTGCGTTACATTGACGATCGTGTAGAAAATCGCAGTCGGCTAATTGAGATTTTATTGCAAGCGTGGCGCAAACAACAAGAACAGCAGGCAATGGTAGAAGCCTGTTTATTGCTCGATGAACTGAGCGATCGATTAACCGATGAGGATGAAGCATGGCAGCAAGCAGCGATTACCGACTGGGAAGCATCTGGCTCGTGAATTTCGATCGTTGAGTCGGTACAGAAATCCGCCAGAGTCGATCGGCGGTAATTATTTCAGGAAATGCTTTTAATCAACGCAGTAAAGTCACAGTTCTGCCCATCACTTCTGCTGTTCCAAACGAAGGTTTATGAGCTGTTGTTTTGCCAGTAATTCCTTCGACTCTCAATGGTCTGAGTACCGAGAGTTTTATCGTGTGCGTAGATCCGATAACCTTTGATAAACGCAGACTTGTCCGCTGTCTTGGGCAATTGGGGTTGCACCAAATACCAGAAATTAAACAGATTTTGGCTCGATATTTAGAGCTTGAAGACTAGGGAAATGCAAAAGATAAGGTTTAATCCGATCGCACTACTCGATCGATTCATGAAAAAACTTACTCTTCAGATTTGATATTACTCCCAGTAATTTTCCCAATCATCCTTAAAAGCTTCCTGTAATCTCTGCATATACGCATCAGTCTTAATCTTCACCATCCACAGATTATTAGCATTTCCGCCTCCCTTGCACATAACACCTTCATCCACACCGTATTTCCCCTTGCGAATATCATCCATAAACTTGCCAGTTAATTTACCACGATAAATCACTCGCGCAATATTTAATGTACCAAAGTCTTTAATAAACCGATCGGGAACAACCATACCGCCCTCAGTTTCCACATCAAAAAGAACCAGTTGTTTGCGATCGTCCTTTTGGTGCATTCCCGCAAACGAGTTAGCACCAAAAAACTCTGTAAACACAGTAATTTCAGCGCAGTGATACTGTTCGTTCTCTCGAAATATAGACTCTAAGGGACTAGCAAAGTCTCTTTTAAATATTTCAGGTGCTGCTTCTAAACCGGGATGTGCAGCATTAAATTCTGCAATTCCCATCTCATCCAAATCAAATTTACTGCGGCGCGTACCAAAAGCATACCAACCAAGTTCAACTTCCCAAACCCAATGCAAATTAGTGCCATCGTACTTCTCGAAAGCTATACATTGTTCGTGAGGGCAATTTTTACTATCTGGAATTTTGGGATAGGCAAGTTGAACTCGTGTCATATAGAGGAAGGAAGAAGGAAGAAGGAAGAACGAAGAAGGAAGAAGGAAGAACGAAGAAGGAAAGGTTTTCTAACAGTTTCCCCCCTTCCTCTTCATATCTAAAAATCTTGCAATTGAGCAGTTTGAACGGCTACTTCTTTAATCTGGGAACCGCGGCGCACCTTCAGTTTTAGAATTTGACCGATTTCACTGTTGTCCACCAAACTTTGCAACTGTTCGGCCTCAGTCACTCCCTCACCGTCAATTTGAACGATCACATCCCCTTTGCGAATCCCTGCTTTCTCAGCAGGCGTATTTGGCACAACTCGCATCACTAACACTCCGTTAACTTCCGGGACAATCAAAGGAGCATTGGGGTCAGAATTATTCTCTCTGGCCATTTCAGGGGTCAAAGCAATCATCTGAATCCCCAAAAACGGATGGCTGACTTGTTCTCCCTTGGCTAACTGCGCGTAGATGGCCTTGGCTTTGGCGATCGGAATCGCAAACCCAATACCCATTGCGTCGGCTCGAATCGCCGTGTTGATGCCAATCACTTCTCCTCTGCTATTTAACAGGGGGCCGCCGGAATTGCCGGGATTGATGGCGGCGTCGGTTTGAATGAAATCAAGGCGCTTGTCGGGAATGCCGACGGCTGCACTAGAGCGTTTGAGGGTGCTGATAATGCCCAAGGTGACGGTGTTGTCAAATCCGAGGGGGTTGCCCACGGCGATCGCCCAATCTCCCACTTTCACCGCGTCGGAATCTCCCAAGATGGCAGTCGGCAAGTCTAATTGCTTAGTATTAATTTTGACAACAGCCAAATCTGTTACTTCGTCAGTACCTTGCACTTCTCCTGGAAATGTCCTGCCGTCGTTTAAGGTGACAGTCACTCGATCGGCTTTGTCAACTACGTGAGCGTTGGTTAAAACAATCCCGCTTTTGTCGATGATGAAGCCCGAACCTTGACCGCGTAAGCGTTCTTGTCTGGGGGTCATGCTCCGTAAATCTTCTCCCAAAAATCTGCGGAAGAAGGGGTCTTCCATTAAAGGGTCGAGGTTGCGACTGACAGTGCGCTCGGTATCAATACGAACAACTGCTGGCCCGACTCGATCGACAGCCGCCGTCACAAAACTGCCAGTATCCGCCGGGAGTTCCGAGCTCCGCAGCGCTAACGGTTGCGGATTCCGGGGAGTGGCCGGGGAACTCTGAAACTGTAAGTTGGGCGGATTTGTGCCATCAGCGGCGACAGCGGGTGCAGCATTGATTGTTAACGCACTCAGGGCGATCGTCATTCCTAAAATTAGGGCGAACCAACGAGCACCGATTCGAGGTGCGGGCCGAAAAAACTTAAATAGTCGCATAGCGTCAATCTTTGTTAGTCTGGGTTAGTCTGGTAAAGGTGTGCGATCGTGCGGACTCAATAATCTGCCATTATGAAGATCCTAAATGTATTTAGACAGTTACAATACATGAGTCACGAGCCCGCACCAACTCAACATATTCTGAATTCTAACTTTTAAAAATTTCTCTCGTAACCCCAATGATTATATCTGATACTTCTACTGACAAATCCTTGCCCTCAAATTCCCACCACCACCATCACGACGATCAATCAGTCCACCCTCACCATCACGATGAAGAATCGATGCGACGGCTGGTAAATCGCTTGTCTCGGATTGAGGGGCACGTCCGCGGCATTAAAACAATGGTTCAAGAAAACCGTCCCTGTCCCGAAGTTCTGGTGCAAGTTGCTGCGGTGCGAGGCGCGCTCGATCGCGTAGCGAGAATCATTCTTGACGAACACTTAACCGAGTGCATTGCCCGAGCCGCTAAAGAAGGTAATATCGATACGGAAATCGAAGAATTGAAAGCGGCTTTGGATCGGTTTTTGCCTTAGCCACTGCCAATTTTTCCATCCATATAACAAAACTTGCAAATTAGACAAAACTTGCAAGTTATGCTTTCTAACCAATTTTTTAAGCATCTTTCACAAACGCGGGAAAAGCATCAAATCTTCTCCCCTTCACCCCATTGCCACAACATACAATTTATATGCTCCGCAGTTTATGAGAGCGAGTTTTGTTAAAAAAGAATTAGTCCGGTTTGTCGTGATGACGCAACTCCTCAAAATCTTCAAAAGCTGACGGCAAACAATTAGATAATCGGTGCTTAATCCTACGTGGTATGAACAGTCTAGACTTTCGTCAGCTTAGCTTTGAGCTGGTATCTGACTGTTGCGTAAACGGCTTTATAGGAAGCCTCGATGCTATATTCCTGCTGCAACCACTCTTGAATTTCTCCATAGCTTTTAAAGCCTTTATGGGGGTCGCTGAGGCGCATTGCCAAACTAGCGCGTGCCAGCGGAGGAATGGCCGGCTTGCGGCCGCCGCTGTGCTTTGTTTCGAGGAGTCCTTCTAGTCCATCAGATCTGTACTTTCTCAGCCACCGCTGCACTGTAATTCGATTTACCCCAATGGTCATTGCCAATTCTTTAACTGTCTTAACATGACAAATTTTGAACAGGTAAAGTGCTTGAATTTTTTGAAAGCCGCTTGCCGTTTTTTGTTCAGTTAACAGGTTTTTTAGCTCTTCACTTGTCTCTGTGATGCTAAGTTTACATACTCCAGCCATATCAATTACCTCACGATTCGCGTTCTACAATACCTTTGTTTGACAAGGGAGCGAAAGCTGCTCCTATCCTAAATGCTGACCTTTTGTTTGCCCTGAAGCAATACAAAAGCGATCGTTCTCATTAAACTTTTTCCTTCCTGGAGGCAGTCAGACGCTCAGAAACCGGATTATTTTAACCTGGAGCAAGGTTGCCATGATTTTTTTGGGTAAAAAACCCGGTTTCTGGATCATTTTTGTATTTGATGGACAAGCGTCATTGCTAATAGTGATAGCAGTGAACCGCTCGACTGTAACATTACCGGCAATAGGTGACTCTTAAGGAATACCATTTATTCTCTTATTGTTAAACATTTATCATGGTTTTCCTGGTATTTATTGGTATTTTTTGCGAACGTATAAGCGATTTTTAGCCATTAGGTGCTAGCAAACAGGGGAATGTCTGTACACCAGCGATCGCATTTTTCTACAGACATTTCCCTCGCCCCCGAAGTACATTTTTGGCTTTCGCTGTGCGAAAAATCCTTAGATCTCAGCACTCTCATCGGTCAGAGCGCGTAGCGCCGAGTGACCTTGCAACCGACTTTCTTGCCGCGGGCAAGTATCCGTGAAACTACTGGCTTTATCGCCAATTTAGTAAAACACGACAAGGGTGGCATTGTCAATTTATCAGCATTACAGTATAAGTATGGGCTATTTTTGCCCGCCTGCTGTGATCGAAAGCAAAGTTTCTATGTGATACTACTAGCTTTTTTTTGTGATCTAGGTCACACGCTTACTCAGTAAGCTCAACTACCCATAAAAAGTTATGGCTGGGATCGGAGTTTCCACGTAGAATCTTTGGGCTTTAGTTAGGAAGTGCGATCAAACTTGTTGTTAAAATTTTTAAATTTTAATTGGTAACCAAAGGGAAAAGAGAATGCAGCTTTGTCCTTCACCCTCACCAAACCATCTAATTTATACTCAAACCTTGCAGATTGAGGGAAGTTTCACCCAGGGTGTGAATATTTCAGAATCTAAAATTGCAGAACATCCGGTGCAACCAGCTTGCTGACAGTATTCTTCATTTAAAAGGTGTAGAGAAGCCACAATGAACGTTGACGAACTGCTCAAGCTATACGCAATAGGAGAAAGAAATTTTAGCGGGGTCTACCTGCACGAGGTCTACCTCTACGAAGCAGAATTGATTGGAGCCAATCTGTATGAAGCCGACCTGATTGGAGCCAATCTCAGCAAAGCCAAACTCAACAGAGTCAACTTTGGCAAAGCCAATTTGTGCAAAATTAATTTGAGCAAAGCAGACTTAGGTGGAGCCGACCTCACAGAAGCACTTTTACTTGAAGCTAACCTGAATCGAGCTGAGTTGATGGGAGCAAATCTCAGCAAAGCAGACTTGAGCGGAGCTTCCCTGATCCAAGCAACATTAATTGGAGCCAACATATCTCGCGCAACACTCGGCCGTGCAGACTTGCACGGAGTAAATCTTTACGGAGTAAACTTGCGTAGGGCGGTGCTCACAGAATGCGATTTAATTGGCGCAAACTTGAGTAAAGTAGACCTTAGCGGAGCCGACTTAATGGGGGCGAGTCTAATTAGGGCAGACTTGACTGAAGCGATTTTAAGTGCGTCAGACTTAAGCGGAGCAAACCTGTTGGGAGCAAACCTTACAAAAGTCAACCTGAGCGGAGTATATCTTAAGGGTACAACGATGCCCGACGGCACGATTCACGACTAATTTATTTGTTAATTTTTATGGTTGCCGAGAACAGCGGCTAAAGGGTAATGAGCTTTTCATTACCCTAATTTATTGGCAGCGAAATCTTTATTTGACACTAAGGTAAGGCCGAGAACTTCAATGTAGGGTGCTGATGGCGCACAGAACTCCTACATACGCCAAGTCAAAGATTTGTTGGGTGAACTTGTGTTAGGGTGATTTTCAATTGCTTCGAGAAAAGCTATTTTAGATTTAATATTTTGGATTTGGGACGGTTAAAATGAAACTCAGAATCCTCGCTGCTGCAACGCTGCTGAGCGCGATCGCCCCGATCGCTCCTGCACCCGCCGAGAACATCCAACACACGCAACAATTACTAGCCACCCGACAGTGCCCCAACTGCGACCTCAGCAGTGCGGGCTTGGTTTTAGCCAATTTAACCGGAGCCAATCTCAAAGGTGCTGACTTAAGGTTGGCTAACCTCAGTCGAGCCAACCTTACCGGGGCTGACCTCAGCGGTGCCAACCTCAGCGGCACCAGCCTGTTTGGCGTCAACCTGACGGGGGCCAACCTCAGCGGTGCGAACCTCAGCGGTGCTGACTTGAGAAGTGCCTATCTCAGCGACGCCAATTTGCAAGGCGCTAATTTAACTAACGCGCAACTGCTCGGAGTTAGAGGAATGCCAACCAATATCGGCACCGCTGAAGACTTCTACCGGTTGGGAGTGCTGGAAGCTCAAGCAGGAAACTACAGAAACGCCATTGATTATTACAATCAAGCGCTGAATCTGAAATCGGATTTAGCCGCCGTTTATTTTGCGCGCAGTATGTCTCGCGCTGACTTGGGAGACTTCGCCGGCGCGACTCAAGACGCTGCAATAGCAAACAAACTCTTTGCAGATCAAGGAAATCCCCAAGGTCAGGAGTTGTCAAAGCAGTTAGGCGAAGCCATTGTTGCACGCCAAAAGCCTACGGAACCCCGCACTTCCAGCCGCGGCGACTTTATGAGTCTTCTCGGTTCGATCGGTTCTGTGCTGGTGAAGCTAATCTTGCCTTGACAAGCGAATTTCAAAGGTGGTACCCGCCACGTGATTTATCCGTGGAATCAATCCAAAATCGAAAATCGAAAATCCTCCAGCCCCCGCATTTATTCGTGGGGTCGCCTCTAAAATCTAAAATCTAAAATCTAAAATCTAAAATCGATTGACGGTTGCCTAATTCAGGGGAATCTCGATCCAGAACTCTGTACCATGACCGGGTACAGAAACACATTTAAGTACGCCTTGGTGTTTCTCAACTACAATTTGGTAACTGATAGACAGTCCTAAACCCGTGCCCCGACCGACGGGTTTAGTAGTAAAAAATGGATTAAATATGTGAGAGATTAACTCTTTGGGGATGCCGTGACCATTGTCGGCAATGCAAATTCCTACCGTTTTTTCATCGATTAATTCAGTGCGAATCCGAATGCAAGGGGATGGGAAATCAGGAATCAAACACTCGGTGGTGGCATTTATATCTCCTGACTCGATAGGCCGTATTTGGGAGCTTAAATGTGTAGCTGCTGCACTTGCCGCTTTCAAGGGAAGATTCATAACTCGCTCTTTTTTTCCCATTTCTAGGGCGTCAAGGGCATTACCGATCAGATTCATAAATACTTGATTGAGCGAGCTGGCATAGCATTCTACTAAGGGCAAATTGCCGTATTCTTTAATGATTTCTACGGTGTTGTGATCAGAATTGGCTTTGATCCGGTGCTGCAAAATCAACAGGGTACTGTCAATGCCGTCGTGAATGTCAACGGCTTTTTTCTCGGCTTGATCGCTCCTGGAAAAATTACGCAAAGATACAACTAACTGGCGGATGCGCTCAACTCCGACTGTCATGGAACCCAAAATTTTTGGCAAATCTTCGGCAAGAAATTCGATGTCGATTGCTTCGGAGCACTCGCTAATTTCTGGGTTGGGATTGGGGTAGTGCTGGCGGTAGAGTTCCACCAAGCAGAGTAAATCTTTGGTGTATTCGCTGGCGTGGGACAGATTGCCGTAGATAAAGTTAACGGGGTTATTGATTTCGTGGGCGACTCCGGCCAGGAGTTGTCCGAGACTGGACATTTTTTCGGTTTGAATCAGTTGGGCTTGGGTATTGTGCAATTCTGTGACTGTTTTAGCTAGCTGTTCGGCTTTTAATCGATCGGCAGTTGCTGCATTGAGACTTTCTTGATAAAGTTCTGCTTGGTGAATGGCGATCGCAGCTTGAGCCGCTAAATGTTGCAGCAATTCCTGTTCTGCTGTGTGCCAAACTCTCGGTCCCGAACACTCATGAGCAATCAGCAACCCCCACAATTGGGAATCTTTGCCTCTCATGGGTACAATTAAACTTCCTCTCACCTGCAACTCTTCCAAAAATTCGCGGTGACAGGGTGTTAAATCCTCAGTATAAATATCATTAATTGCTCGCACCCGTCCGGCTCGATAAAAGCAGTCTGAGCCTTCGGGAAAGCATTCTTTTGGAGATGTGATACCTAAAATGGATCGCCACTCGCCACAAACAGCTTCGACAACTACCTCGCCCTGTTTGTCGGCCGCAAATTGGTAGATTACCGTGCGATCGGTATCCAACAAAACTCTGACTTCTCGCACAATAGTTTGCAGTATGATCTTTAAATCTAAGGTGCTGCAAATCTGGTCTCTAACTCGAGTCAATACTTTGGCAAAGTCCAAGGATTTTTGCAATTGGGCGGTGCGTTCTTGAACTTGGCGCTCCAAGTTGGCATTTAGGGTCTGCACTTCTTTATAAAGAACGTACTGCCCAATTGCCGAACAAAATTGGCTGCCTATAGCTAAAGCTTGCTCAATTTCCTCGTACTTCCACTCGGGCGACTGACCTTTTTTTATTTCTCGCCAGACTTCAAAGGATTGTCGGGGAAGGGTTTGTGCAGCGCTGGTGTCAAAGCGCCCCGCCCACATTTTTTCGGTATCAATTGCATTACGAAAAATGGTCAAACAGCCAACTACTTGTTGTTTGTAGTGGAGGGGAATTACCAGCAAACCCCTAATTTTAGTAGATTGGAAAGCGGGAACTAAAACTCTAAATAGAGGTTCTTTGTATAAGTCAGTAATTATCAAAACTGGGAATTGACAGTTAGTAAAAATTGAAATTTTGGGAAGTTCTTCAGGATTTTTAAATCCTTTGGTTAGCCATTCCTGCCAGAGGAGGTGAGCTTCGAGCGCCTTAACTTTTTCCCAGTTGGGAAGTGTCGGTTGTTCTCCTGTGGTGAACAGTTCAAAGGTAGCATCACTGTGGGCCGGGGCAATTGGCAATCCTCCTTCAATATTGGGAGGGGATAAATTTTCACCGTTGATTTTCGGCGGGTTGAGATAGAGTCGGCCACCGCTGCCGCCCAAAGCGGTGACGGTGGCTTCTAAACCCTGTTGCAGTTGAATGTTTTCGTGACCATATAACAGGGCTGCTATGCTGCTCACGGTAGCTTCGCGGGCGGCTTGAGAGCGGGTTTGCTCGAGGAGGAGCGCGTGGGCTATAGCGCTAGATAATTGATCTGATACGAGCTGAACTACTTCTAAATCTGCTGGTGAAATATTGAGGGGCGCACAGTGGTGAGACACTAAAAGTCCCCACAGTTCGATGTGAATTTTTTGATTATTTCCTGGCTCGTATCGAGTCAGACACGTCGCGGCCTCGCAAATATCTGTTTTGCTGTTTTCCGACGCGATCCTGCGGTGCAAAATCGGCACGACTAAGGAAGATTGCACTCCCATTGCCATCAGGTAAGCTGTGTGGCAAGGATCGAGCGATCTGTAGTGCATCTCTTCCTTTACTAAAGGTTGACCGGTGTCTGCAGCATCGAGGGGACTCAGGACGATCGTCCCTGAGTTAACATCTATTATTGTCCGCTGGCGCAAAGTGACATACATTTCCCTGGCGCTCGCGGGAATGTCGTCTGCTGGAAAGTGCAGCCCTTTCAAGGAAGGGAGATGGTTGTTATTAATTGACTCAGCAACAACTTCTCCGCTGCCGTCAGCACTAAACCTGTAAATCATAATGCGATCTGTTTTCAAAAAAGACCGCACTTCTGCTACCGTACTGGTTAAAATATCTTCTAATTCTAGAGATTGGCGGATGCGTTCTGTTATCCGCCGTATCAAAACTTCTCTGTCTAGTTTATAATGTAATTCTTGCGTATTTTCTCTGAGTTGCATAAATCTCCTTTTGTACTTATACAATGATAATAAGAAGTTTTGATGTGCTGTTGGATCGTTCAAACTCAAATGCCTCACCCTGAGTTTTTGACTCAACCGATCTGTACAATTAATGGCTAGCGCAACGTAGACAGACGACGGTGTATCGCCTCTGGCGCACTGGCGTAAGGAAAATCTGCGATCGCGCCAGTTTAATCCTTGCCTTCAACAGGCAGAGCGAGTTAAGCAAATAATTATTATTATTTTAATGCTCTTATAAAATTCTCGCAATCTTAAACTTTCACTATGAAAATTCTTCATTGTTAGGATAACTTGACATTTGTTGTATAACTTCATATAATGATAATTAACGAAAGAATTTGAGTTTCTCTCAGCGCCCCTGGCCCTGATTAATTTCTTGGCGCACGCTCATCAGAATTTTACCCAAATGATTTTGACCGGTTCTGTCGCAGCCACACCCCCAGTAGTAATCCGTTGGCGAATCCTCGACAATCACTCGATCCCCTGTGGCAAGAAGAATAGCTTGAATGTCTGTATGAGTGAGAAACTTAGTTAAAACTGCTTCGCGCATAATGGGAATTTTCACTGCTTCCCAATCAGCACGAATCCGGTGCTTGGGATCGCGACCTAACTTAGCGGCTTCTTGAGGAGTTGCTACGGCTTGAATCGCCGCCACTAATCTTTTATCTGTGCTGACAAATTTTTGGGCTTGATAGTAATGTTCCACAGTCAACCAATATTGACCGTGCAGAGAAATGTCGTGTAGTGAAAAATTAGAAAAGCAGCCATAAGGCTCCTCTACTTTATAAAAATAAATTATCATTTGATTTTAGATTTTAAATTTTACAGGATTTAGGCAAAATCCAATTATCTAGGGTGCTTAGGGGCGCACCTTACCGCTATTGGGAATGAGGAATTGAGAATAAGGAATTGGAATTTAAGAAGATTCTCTCTTCTTTCTTCCCTCAAAATCCATGTGTTAAATCCGTTGCCGAACTTCCTTCGTTCTAAAACGGCATCAGCTTTTTAAGAGCGCGGTTAGCGATATCGGCATAACGCAGTTCGCCACACAAAATTTTGCTCATCAACTGAGTAGTCATCGGCAATTTGACCCCCGCTCTGTAAGCAGCTCCTGTAAACTGATAGAATGCTATAGCCAAGCGACTGGCCCAAATCATATGAGTGTTCCATTCTTGGGCGATCGATTGAGTGTACGGCTCCTTAGCGTCGTCGGCACCTCCAAGAACTCGATCGATCGCCTCAGCAACCTTAAATCCGCTAACAATGGCAGGACGAATTCCTTCAGCGGACAACTGGTAATGGGTGATTGGTCATGGGGCAGGAGGAATTGGTAAGTTAATGAGTGTTAAATCTTGAGTTTTTAACTCACAACTCACAAATCATTAAGCGTCTGCTCGTTGTTGGCGGCCGTATCTCGGCAATCTCAAAACTCTTCCTATTCCCCCTGCCCAATTTCCCATTCCCTAAACAGTCGTGATATCTTTCTCTTTGGCTGCCAAAACTTCTTCTATTTTGGCAATGTACTTGTCCGTCAGCTTTTGAATTTTATCTTGCAAGTCGCGGGATTCATCTTTAGAGATATCGCTGCTTTTTTCCTGCTTGCGAATCGAGTCAACGGCATCGCGGCGGATATTGCGAATTGCAACTTTACCTTCTTCAGCAAACTTACTGGCCATTTTGACAAATTCTTGGCGTCTGTCGCTCGTCAGCGGCGGAATGTTCAAGCGAATAACTGAACCGTCGTTGTTGGGAACGAGTCCTACATCGGACAGGGAAATTGCTTTTTCGATCGAGGTAAGCGCTGTACGATCGAACGGTTGAATGGTGATCGTAGTCGCATCCGGGGTGCCGATGTTGGCAAGGGATTTGATCGGAGTTGGAGAGCCGTAGTAGTCTACCATGACTCGATCGAGGAGGGAGGCGTTGGCCCGTCCCGTCCGAATAGTATTAAAAGACCGTTGAGTAGCCTCAACTGCCTTTTGCATATGATCTTCTGATTCAGCTAACTTCACAAAAACCTCCGACAAGAGTTCCAATAGATTCTCCCATTACAGCTCGGTAGATGTTGCCCGACACCGAGAGGTCAAATACCATAATAGGAATATTATTTTCTTTGCAAAGGGCGATCGCCGTACTGTCCATCACCCGCAAATCTTGATTCAAGACGTGGGCATAGGTGAGGGTTTGATACCTGCGCGCGTTGGGGTTGAGGTGGGGGTCGGAATCGTACACCCCATCTACCTTAGTAGCTTTAAAAATCACCTCTGCATCAATTTCAGCAGCCCGCAAAGCGGCTGTAGTATCAGTAGTAAAAAAAGGGTTGCCAGAACCGGCACCAAAAATCACTACTCGTTTTTTTTCTAGGTGGCGAATTGCCCGCCGCCGGATGTAGGGTTCAGCTACTTCTTGCATGGCGATCGCCGATTGCACTCGCGTTGGCACTCCTGCTTGTTCCAGAGCATCCTGCAAAGTGATAGCATTCATCACCGTAGCAATCATGCCCACATAATCAGCCGTTGCCCGATCCATCCCTGCCGAAGCAGCTTTCACCCCGCGAAAAATGTTGCCGCCACCGACAACAATCGCGATTTGAATGCCTTGGGACACGACTTTGGCCACTTCCTGGGCGATCGACTGAACGACTATCGGATCGATGCCGTAGCCCAAGCTGCCCATCAGCGCTTCACCGCTGAGCTTCAGCAAAACTCGCTGATATACCATCCCCATGCCGCCACTATTTTTTTACTCTTTTTGCCTCCACCATAAGATAGCAGTACGGGTGCATTTTGAACATCAATTGCCCGGAACAGACCCAAAAGTCTGTTCCGGGCAATTGACTGAGAACGGTTGACTAAATTTAATCCTTGGGGACGAAATTAAGAGCAGCAGAATTCATGCAGTAACGCTGACCCGTAGGTTTCGGGCCGTCGTTAAATACGTGACCGAGATGAGCGTCGCAGACAGCACACAGTACCTCCGTGCGGCGCATGAACAAGGTATTATCCGACTCGCACTTGACATTTTCTTCGCTAACTGGAGCGTAGAAACTCGGCCAACCGGTACCGGAATCGTACTTGGTTTCTGATTTAAATAGCTCAGTGCCGCAGCAAATACACTTATAAATTCCGGTTTTTTTGTTGTCGTGATATTCGCCGCTAAAAGCTCTTTCCGTTCCTTTTTTGCGGGTGACTTTAAATTGTTCTGGCGTGAGTTGTTGTTGCCATTCTGCGTCGGTTTTTTGAACTTTCTGAGTCATGATTTGATGTTTTGTTAAGAGGGATTTAGCTGTTGAGTGTTGACTGTTAACTGTTGAGTGTTGACTGTTAACGGTATATTGCTAGTTAACTCAGCCTTCCATTAATATTAACCTAATTGGCTCCAAATGAACATACCAGGGAAAAGGATTGTCCTTAATAGTCCTCCACTTTTCCTTGAAAACTTCGGCTTGCAAGTGATAATCTTGGGAATCATTGGGAGGCGAGTGCAATTTGAGATATAATGTCACCCGGTGCGGAGTTTCCACAGTTGAGGCGATCCAACAAGCAAAAGTATTTTCACGATCGCACCCGCTAACAAAAATCAGTTGATGAGCCCGAATTCCCACAGAAACTAGAGATTTGGGAATTGGTTCGACTACAGTCAGAGTACAGCCCCAGTCGATCGCCTCCACGAGAGTTACGGAGATCGGTTTAGCTGCTGAGAAATTCTTGCAGCCCGTCAACTGGGCGACGGTGAAGTTGCGCGGGCGATCGAAAATGTTCTCTTTGGTATCAAAGGCGATCGGCTTTCCCTCCGCCAACACCAACAGATTTTTGCACACCCGGTAAACTTCCTCTAAATTGTGGCTGACAAACAAAGTAATTCCCCGATAATTAGCCAGAGTCTGCATTAACTCCCGTTCCAGTTGACTGCGTAAATGAGTATCCAAAGCAGAAAACGGTTCGTCTAACAGTAGCAATTCTGGAGAAGGGGCGATCGCCCTAGCTAAAGCCACCCGCTGCTGTTGGCCCCCCGAAAGTTCGTGCGGGTAGCGGTTTTCCAGTCCCGACATTTGCACCGAAATTAGTTGTTCTTTTACCCGAATTTTTTGCTCGCTTTCAGATAAATGCTGCAAGCCAAACGCAATATTTTGAGCAACAGTCAGGTGAGGAAATAAAGCATAGTTTTGAAACAAAAAACCGATGCGGCGGTCTTTAGAAGCTACATTAATACCCTGTGCTGAGTCAAACAAAACCCTGCCATTGACTGAAATTTTACCGCTCATTGGAGTTTCCAAACCAGCGATGCAGCGCAGAGTCATGCTTTTGCCGGAACCCGACGCGCCCAAAACTCCGAGCACTTCCGTGCCGATACCGAAGCCGACATCCAAGGCAAAGCTGGACAAAGGTTTAAAAATGCTTAAACAAAGTCCGCTTTTCGGTTGTTGTTTTTGGGATTTTGTAGTAGTAAAAGTAGACGCGAATTTAGGAATATTTAATTGCAGTCTTTGGCTCGAATTCGGTTTGAGCGATATCCTTTGTAAATCAATCCAAAAATTAACAGCAGTTAGCACGCTCAGAGAAATACTCAGAATAATCAAAACCCAAATAGCAGCTTGCCTCATATCCCCAGCTTCCACAGCAAAATAAATTGCCATCGGGATAGTTTGAGTTTGTCCGGGAATATTCCCCGCTAACATCAACGTCGCGCCGAATTCACCCAAAGCGCGGGCAAATGCGAGAATAGTTCCTGCTAAAATTCCCGGCCATGCTAGCGGCAACATAATGCGCCAAAAAACTTGCCACTCTGAGGCTCCCAAAGTGCGGGCTGCATTGAGAAGATTGGCATCAATTTGCTCAAAAGCTCCCAAAGCAGTTTTGTACATGAGGGGAAATGATACAACTGTGGCAGTAATGGCGGCGGCTTGCCAAGTGAAAATTATAGTAAAGTCGAATTGTAGCAACAATTGACCGATCGCCCCATTCCTCCCAAACAGCAGCAGCAGCAAAAATCCCACTACTGTCGGCGGCAAAACTAAGGGAGAAATGAAAATGCCTTCAATTAAAGCTTTACCTCTGATGCGAGTTGAAAGCATCCACCGGGCGGCGACTATTCCCAGAAAAAAGGTGATAAATGTCGCAATAGCGGAGGATTTTAGAGATATCCAGAGCGGAGAAATATCAAATTCCATCTATAAATACATCCGCGTTAATCAGCGCTTATCTGCTGCCATCAGCGGTAAAAAATCCCTAATTAATGAGTTATCGAACTATGCCAAATCCGTATTTCTGAAATACTATTGTAGCTCGATCGCCCGCCAAAAAGTCAACAAACGCTTTTGCAGCAGCGGGATTGCGGGTGTTTCTGATAACTGCCAGCGGATAAACAATGGGCGAGTGCAAATTTTCCGCAGCCGTTAGCCGCACAGTTACTTTGTCCGATGCTTTGGCGTCAGTCGTGTAAACTATGCCAGCATCCGCATTGCCACTTTCGACAAATGTCAGCACTTGGCGGACGTTATTTCCTAGCACTAATTTTGGCTGGAGTTGCTGCCACAATCCAAGCTTAGTTAACATTTCCTGAGCATATTGTCCGACAGGTACGCTCTTGGGTTCGCCGATCGCAATTTTCTTGATTCTGGCATCTGTCAACTGTTTGAAATCGCTCAAAGCAACACCGTTTTTGGGAGTAATCAAAACTAGACGATTTGTGAGCAAATTGCGGCGTGTGTCGTTAATTAGCAGGTTAGATTGCTGCAAAGCATCCATTGGGTTGGTGGCGGCGCTGAAAAATACATCTACCGGAGCGCCTTGCTGAATTTGCTGTTCTAGAGCGCCGGAAGCACCAAAATTATAAGTAATAGTAAAATTCGGATTACTGCTTTGATAAACAGTTTTGATTTCCCCTAAAGCTTTCGAGAGACTGATAGCAGCGGATACGTTTAAAGAGGTGCGCTGCTGCGTATCGACTGAGGAAAAGTTCTGAAATAAGTTCCAACTAATTAGCAGTGCTAGCATAACGGCGACTGCGAGAATTAAGTTGGGAATACGTCTACTTTTCAGGTTCACAGAAAATTGCTTTGAATCTTTTTACTCCTTACCAGACTCTGCCTGGTAAAGCAGATGCGGAGGGTGTACCTCGAATTGACCTCCACTCTTTGACGAGGCAGAGCCTCTGGAGATAGGTTCCCAGGCACAGCCAGGGAACCAGTTAATAATTAGTGCCGGAACGTTAATTTTAAATCTGCCTATGCTCGCCATTTGACGGAACAGCCTATTGCCTCTGTAGTTGAAGGCTCAACGGGTTGACTGTTGAGCAATTGGTCGATCGCACTCCGCAGATAAGAAACCTGCACCGCCGCCGGATCGTCAGCGTTGTCGTCAATTAAACCTTTATAGCGTAGTTTGCCGTCTTGGTCTAACAAAAAAACCTCCGGCGTTTTAGAAGCCCCAAAACTTTCAGCCACATCTTGAGCAACATCTCGGATGTACGGGAAGTTGAGTTGATTGTTGGCGGCAAAAATTTTCATGTTCTCAAAACTGTCGTCGGGATACTGGTTTGCATCATTAGCATTAATCCCGATTAAAGTAACATCTCGATCTTGAAAATCTGCTTGAAGTTCTTTCATACGATTGAGATACAACTGCACGTAAGGGCAATGATTGCACATAAATATCACCGCTATCGCCCGAAATTTTTCTAAATATCGAGCTAAATGGTGAACTTCTTCGTCAACTCCCGGCAGTTCAAAATCAGGAGCGTAGCCGTTAATGGGAGTACCCGTTGTATCGATTAGTAAACTCATGTTTTCAGGAGGTGAAGAGCAGTATTTGCCAGCATGAAAGATGAAACTGTCAGCACGAATAAAATTGGCTGTGGTTTGGCTTTAGCTTAATTCTAGCCTTGCCAACAGCCTATTGTGATTCGTACTTCGCGATTTATTCCTCGCCTGGCTTTAGCCAACCTTGAGCCAGAGCTTGGTATCCAATAAGTTTGTATGCTAATTTGGCGGCGGTAAATTCTGAGACTACAGAATCTACAATAGGTGCTAATTCCATAATGTCACACCCGATTACTTCGTAGGACTCGAAGATGCGGCGCAAAAATGCGGTGAGGGAATACCAATTTAACCCGCCCGGTTCGGGTGTTCCCACCCCTGGAATCAAAGTCGGATCGATGCCGTCTAAGTCGATCGTCAAAAATACTCGCTTAGTTGTTATGCTGGCAATTGCCCGATCGGCCCAATCCGGTTGAGTAGCGATTTCTCTGGCTCGAATCACGTTTAGCTGTTTTGCTTTAATCAAGTCGGCTTCTTCCTTGCAGATAGCGCGAATCCCGATTTGCAGTGTCGGTAAGCCCATATCTACAACACGTCGCATCACGCAGGCGTGGTTGTGAATCGAGCCTTCGTATTCGTGTCGCAAGTCGCCGTGGGCGTCGATTTGCACGACTGTGAAAGGTTCGTTTGGGTATGCTTGGCGATAACCTTCAACAACGCCGGCAGTGATGCTGTGTTCGCCTCCGAGGGAGATCACAAATTTATTTTCGGTAACTAGCTGGTAGACTGCTGCTTGGGTGACTCGCAGCATTTCTGAGGATGAAACTGGTTGCCTGTTGCGGGTATCGGCGATCGGATCTTTTGTATAAATTCCGACATCGTAGCAAACTTCGGAATCCAATTCTTCGTCGTAGCACTCGAGTTGATGAGAAGCTTCTAGAAGTTTAGCGGGCCCGTTTTCGCACCCCCGGCGGTAAGTGGTGGTAGCTTCGTAGGGAATTGGCAAGATTACTACTTTGGCGGTGTCGTAGTCGGGTACAATTTCTGACCCCAGAAACGGTACGACAGCAGTGGAAACGATCGTTGGCATAAGGGAAATTTTAATACAGCAAAGAAGTCAGCAGGTTTAATCGTGACATAATATCGGCTCTAACTGCAAAGTAGTCAGTTGGCAGTTGGCAGTTGGCAGTTGGCAGTTGGCAGTTGGCAGTTGGCAGTTGGCAGTTGGCAGTTGGCAATTGGCAGTTGGCACTTGGCAGTTGGCACTTGGCAGTGTTGACAATGCCCTATGCCCCATGCCCTATGCCCCATGCCCTATGCCCCATGCCCAATCTAAAATCTAAAATCTAAAATCTAAAATCGTATGACATCTTCTACTCCCACTTCGTCAACTGCTGTTGCACCTCAAACTTGGCTGTGGAAAGGCTTTCCGATTTGCTATCAGGCTGCGGGTTCCCAGGGGCCTGCGGTGGTGTTTGTCCACGGTTTTGGTGCGTCTTGGGGCCACTGGCGCAAGAATTTGCCGGCGCTGGCTGCTGATTGTCGCTGTTATGCGATCGACCTCATCGGTTTTGGCGGTTCTGCTAAACCCGCGCCCAAGCTTGAGATTGACTATACTTTTGAAACTTGGGGACAGCTAATTGCTGATTTTTGTCGGGAAGTTGCGGGCGGGCCGGCTTTTTTGGTGGGAAATTCGATCGGCTGTGTAGCAATTATGCAAGCCGCTGTTGATTTTCCCGATATTGCTGAGGGCGTAATTTTACTCAATTGTTCCCTACGCTTGCTGCACGAGCGCAAACGCGCCGAATTGCCTTGGTATCGCAGTTTTGGAGCGCCGATTGCACAAAAAATTCTAAATGTCAAGTGGATAAGTCAATTATTTTTTAAACAATTAGCAACGCCAAAAACAGTAAAAAAAGTGCTTTTGCAAGCATATCGCCGTCCTGAAGCTGTCAGCGACGAACTGGTCAATATGCTGCTGGAACCTGCTAAAGACAGCGGCGCAGTCGAAGTATTTGTGGCATTTATCAGTTATTCTCAAGGCCCGCTACCGGAGGATTTGTTGCCTCATTTAAGCTGTCCGGCTTTGATTTTGTGGGGTACGGATGACCCTTGGGAGCCGATCGCATTGGGGCGAGAATTGGCAAAGTTTCCGGCTGTTGAAAAGTTTATTCCTTTGGAGGGAGTGGGCCATTGTCCCCAGGATGAAGCGCCGGAATTGGTCAATCCTATTTTACTCGATTGGATTAAAGAGCGATCGGTAATTGCAGAAAATTAGTGCATTTGCTCCTTTGGTGCGGGAAGAATTGGTTTGATTGAACCGCCCAGGCGCGAAGAACACGAAGGAAGAAGTAGGAAGAAGAAATTAGGATACGGCAGTGCCGTGTCCTCAGTATTATAAGGAGTGCAGCCGGAAGTGATATTACACCCCACATTCGGCATCCCCAACTGGCACATACGCGGATTGAGGGGGTAAAAGTGAATCATCCCAGACAATAGTGAGTAAAAATACTCAATTATTTCGGTCACGCTGGCATCACCTAGTTAAGCATTCCTGATAATAGACATGAGGGCGTGAGTTAAATCTGATGTAGGTTAAAATTGCGATCGTCACAAACCAAGTTTATTACCTCACTGTTACCTGATTGATGACGAAAATGCGTTAATTGCGATGGCAAGCATAGTCAATCATCACCAAGAATAGCGTAAACTTGCGATCGCGATCAACGCTCAAATCCGAATTCAGCAGACCATGCAGAAAGCATCTGAGATGACAATAGAAAACTTAGATCATCTAGGCTTAGTAGCAGGTTTAATTGATGACCTAGGAAGTGTCCAAAAAATCAATGAATTAGTAGGCAAACAACCGGGCAATATAGTCAGTCCCGGCCTGGTAGTCAAAGCCATAATTATCAATGGATTAGGGTTGGTCTCGGCCCGACTATACTTATTCTCTAAATTTTTTGAAGGGAAAGCAATAGAACATTTACTGGGGTCAGGAATTCAAGCATCACATCTGAATGATGACCGTTTAGGAAGAGTATTAGATAAATTATAAAAGCCGAACTTACCGAAATATTCACAACCCTTGCCCTGTCAGTGGCTCAAAAATTCCCGATAAATACCGACACATCTCACCTAGACTCAAGCTCATTTTACTCTACGCTGGACATTCCCAATTGTACAATTTATTCATACCGTTTGTATTCAAAGAATTCAATAAGTTTTTAATTTGATATCTGAACGGTTTGCGATAGTAATTTTATTGGCATTCACCTGTAGGCTTGATTATTTCTTGTTGTGAATTAAGTCTAAAATTGATTGGAAAAACTTATTGACATTTAAGTAATGTAGATACAGAAGTGATGCCTCATGGTCATAATGCTGGCGACATATGCTGGGAAGTAATAGTTAGTAATGGTTAGATTTTTGACTTTTTATGGCTGAAGAAGATTTAATTCATGAGCTCATGGCAATTTTTAGGAATTCCTAACTGGGTGATGCGAGCGTTGCACAGATTTTCGGGTGTTTTTACTCACTATTATCTGGGATGATTCACTTTTACCCCCTCAACCCGCGTATGTGCCAGTTGGGGGTGCCGAATGTGGGTTATAAAAACACTTCTTCTCGTTCCTTCCTTCTGCCTCATGCCTCAAAACTCCAATTTCTAGCTTCGCGGCTTTCATTGAGATGCTCCCGAAGGCTTCTATCCGTCTCTTACTTCATTACCTAAAGTAGGGGAATATCCCCCTGCCTGATCGATTTTGATATAGTCGTGCAACCCTTAAAACTTATTGAACTCGCCTTCAGTTAAAATTAACTAAGAAATACCCATAGCTGTTTTAGACATCGTAATTAAATTAGTAGCCAAAATTTTCTGGTGAATTGGAATATCAATAATAAAGATTGCCCCCTGATTAGGAGCTGAAATACAATTGAGCTTGCCCCCGTGTTTATCCACTACAATCTGATGGGAAATGGACAGCCCAATACCAGTACCCTTCCCGATAGGCTTAGTAGTAAAAAATGGCTCAAATAGGTGTTGGCTAATTTCTTCTGTCATCCCCGGCCCGTTATCCGTAAAATGAATTAACACTCGATTAGATTCCGTGACCTCAGTGCGAATAAAAATCTGAGAAGGATTAGCTTTCATTTCACTTAAGGATCGCGTCGTATTATAATCATCTATGGCATCAATCGCATTAGCAACAAGATTCATAAACACCTGGTTAAGCTGACCCGCATAACACTCTACCAGAGGCAGATTGCCGAATTCTTTGACCACCTCAATTGCAGGTCGATCGCCCCTTCCTTTAACACGGTTGTGCAAAATTAACAGAGTGCTATCAATACCCTGGTGAATATCCACCGGTTTCATTTCAGATTCATCCAATCGCGAGAAGATTCGCAGCGACTGAACAATTTCGCGAATCCGGTCAACACCTACCTTCATTGAACTCAGCAATTTAGGTAAGTCTTCAACCAAGAAACCTAGTTCTATTTCCTCTATTTTCTGTTCAACTTTTTGCCCTGCATCCGGAAATTCTTGGTGATAAAGATTGACGAGATCAATCAAATTTTGGGTATAATCATCGGCATAAGAAATATTCCCAAAAATAAAATTAACGGGATTATTTATTTCATGGGCTACACCTGCAACAAGCTGACCTAGACAAGACATTTTTTCACTCTGCACAAGTTTAGTCTGCGTGATTTGCAATTCTCTAAAAGCCTTTTCTAAACATTGAGTTTGGGTTCGCAATAAAGCTTCCGATTGTTGCAATCCTGCCTCTGCTTGCAGACGCTCTTGAATCTCCTGTTGAAGCAATTGATTGGATTGGAAAAGTTCAGCCGTCCTTTCCTCAACTCGCCTTTCCAACTCCGATGCCAGCTTCAAGAGCAAAGATTCCGCTTTAACACGCTGTTCGATTTCTGCTTGCAAGCACACATTTTGCTCTAAGAGTTTCTTCGACAAATTGCGGAGCTTCATGTGGACATTAACACGAGCCAAAACCTCTTCATGCTGAAGAGGCTTAGTGATATAATCGACCGCACCCAGACTCAAACCTTTAACCTTATCCACCGTATCAGCAAGAGCCGTCATAAAAATCACGGGAATGTCTCTCGTTAATTCATTAGCTTTCAAACGGCGACAAGTTTCAAACCCATCTATTCCTGGCATAAGCACATCCAACAGGATCAGATCGGGCGCAGCATATGCGACCTTCTGGAGAGCACTTTGACCATCCCTAGCTACCAATACTTTAAAGCCAAAATCAGCCAAAAAATCGAACAGGACACCTAAATTAGTCGGGGTGTCATCTACGATTAAAATGGTGCTTTGTTCGGCAATTTCACTACTCATTGGTTGTCGTCCTATATTGTTTAATAAACTCTAGGATTTGTTGTTCTTCAAATCCTTTCGCTAACTGGCGCAGATGGGTAGCAAAGGGAACCCATTGCTCATTGAGTTGTTCTAGTTTTGCAGCTCGCTCCGCAATCCCTCGGAGATCGCCCATCATCGCTAGATCGAATAGAACGGCGATTTCCTCATCGGGGGGAGCTACAATTTCAGAACTTAAAGATTTTTTTTCTCCTTCTGCTTTCCTAATCTTTTCCAGATTTTCTTCATAAATCCATTCTAACCCTAAATGAGTACGTAATTTTTCTAAAAGCTCCTCTATCCGTATCGGTTTGGGAATAAAATCATTACAACCTACCTCGACACTTTGTTGTCGATCGAAATCAAAAACGCTGGCCGAAGTAGCAATCACCACTAAATTAGTCTGATCTGATGATTTGCGAATCCGGCGCGTTGCTTCTAAGCCGCTCATTACTGGCATCATCAAGTCCATCAAAATACAGTCGGGATTATACTCCACCACCTTGTTTAAACAGTCCTGACCCTCCGTTGCTTCCAGAATTTCAAATCCTAACGGCTGAAGCATTCCCGCTATGATCGAGCGATTCTGCCACTTGTCGTCAGCTATGAGAATTTTTAGCTTTCGGCCTTTGAAACCAACGATTGTGTGGGCATTGGCTTTGGCTGCATTAGTCGCCCATTCCGATACCTCTGGCAAATCTAAATCGAACCAGAAAATGCTCCCTTGTCCTAATGTACTCTTCACCTTTATTTCACCGCCCATCATCTGGACTAATTGGCGACTAATTGCGAGTCCCAACCCGGTTCCTTCAACCTTCAGGTTGGCTTCTCCTACTTGGTGAAAAGGCAAAAATATGTCTTGCAATTGCTCTGATGCCATACCCACTCCGGTATCTTCCACTTGAAACCGGATTTTGCCATCTTGATATCCTACTTTGAATGCCACGCCACCTTTTTCGGTAAACTTAATCGCATTGCCGAGTAAATTGATTAAAACTTGACGCAAGCGTTTTTCATCACCTTGGACGGCAATAGGTAGTTGGGTAATGGGCTCGTAAATCAGGGAGATTCCCTTTTGTTCTGCCCGAATATTGCAAATTTCAGCCAGACCTTCCAAAAATTGTGAGAAATGGAAATTACTCAAGTGGATTTCCATTTTTCGGGCTTCGATTTTGGAGAGATCTAAAATATCGTTAATTAGGGTTAAGAGGTGTTCGCCACACTGACTAATCACGTTCAGACCATCTTTTTGCTGGTCAGCCAAGTTTTTTTGTCGTTTGAGGATTTGGGTGTAACCCAAAATGCCATTAAGTGGCGTTCGGAGCTCGTGGCTCATATTAGCAAGAAACTCACTCTTGGCAGAGTTGGCGGCCTTCGCTAATTCTTCTGCTTTTTGTAAATCGATATTTTTTTCTTGTAACTGTTGCGTTCTTTCTGCCACCTTCGCTTCTAAAGTAGCATTTGCTCCTTCCAAATCGTTATAAAGACGGGCATTTTCAATTGAAATAGCTGCTTGAGAAGATAAAAGTTGTAAAACTTCTAAACGATCTGGAGTAAAAGCACCAGTTGTGAGATTATTTTCTAAGTAAAGAATGCCAGTAAGTTTTCCTTGATGGACTATGGGAGTACATAATACTGACTTGGGTTTTTGGTTGACGATATAAGTATCCGCCGTGAAGGTTCCTTCACAACTCGCATCGTTTAATACCACATTTTCCTGAGTTCTGGCAACATAGTTAATCAAAGATAGGGGTAGTTGCTTAGTATTTTCCACTGGTATTCTTTGCAGCACTTCTACATCGCTATCTACAGTGCCATAAGCTTCAATCAGTAGATTTCCAGCTTTGTCTAAAATGAAAATGCCACTTTGAGCACCCGCATTCTCGATCGCAATTTTCATCAATTTCGCCAACAGCCTACTCAGTACAATTTCACCAGAAAGAGCTTGAGATGCTTTAATCACAGTAGCTAAATCTAGAGATCCTGCACTTCCTCCACTCGTCGAGCTAGTGATCGTCGTGACCTGGCTACCTTGACTTTCGGGCTTGGCTATCCGGGAAAAAATTTGAGGATATCTGGCTTCCAAATCTTTGACTATAGCTTTAGCTCCCCAGCGAATATATCCGTAGCGAGCATCAGTTAAATAAATCCGAGCAATTTTATCTTTAGACCGGGAAAAATAAAAGTCTCCTGCTAATTCGTTGGCTAATGCTTCTTCTTGGATATATCCCTGTTCTTTGGCTCCTGCTATGGCGCGATCGTAATAATCGCTGGCTTCTAAAGGTTGTCCCAAAATCCGCGCTTTTTCTGCTTCTACTAACTCATACTTGTGCTGAAAATTGCACGGCGCATGGAACGCCCAAGTCTTCATTCTTCCTTGGTTAGCTGCTACTACACTTAGATATTTTTCTTTATCTTTTTGCGAGGCTTTTGGATAAAGTGCTAGGAGGGAAAGAGAATGGTAAAAGTTGTCGATACTCATGTGGATTAATCCGGCACCCATGCTGGCATATTTTAATGCTAAATGAGCAATTACCACTGTTTGATCAAACTCTTTAAATAAATAAGATAGCATCATTTTACCGGCATAATAGGCATAGAGCAAAGTCCCATTATTAGAAGCTATAATTCCCGGCAGTAGTTCTTCTTCATTAAAGCTTGCGCCTAGTAAATGGTATTTGTCTGAGTTTTTGTCCAGTAAATTGTCAACTATTTGCTGGTGAACTTTCACAAACAAAGTATCATATTCTTGTTTGAGCTGAATGGTCATACAAACATACTTTGCCTGTTCTAGCTCAATTTTTTGTAGCTCTCCCCCGCTAAAAAGTAAGTGATTGCAATAATTTGCTATACTGTGACAAGCATATTCTATATCTCCCGTTTCTATACCACTTTGAATTGCATCAACCAAAGATTCTAGGGTGGCATTAAGCGGATCTTTCCAAAACCTTGCTAGACAATTAAATATACAAACTATTTTTGATTTAAGGGTAATAGCGTTAAATTTTTCTAGTAAATAAATAGCTAAGTTGCCAAATCGATATCCAGAATCTATGTCTCCTAATCCTCCACAGAGTAGCACTCCATACCAAACATAAGCAAAAGCCGATTCAGGCGAATTCCCATACTTAATAGACAAGGCTATTTTTGTATAAAGAATTCGCGGAAACATCGCCGGATTTACAATAAAAGCTGGTGTTATAATAAGATTTAATATTCGCATAGCCGCGACTTTATCGGGAGCTGTCATTGTCGGCAAGTTTGCTAAATCATCAACTATCAGTTCTTGAGGTGGTTCTGGCTCTAAGCTAATCCCGAACATTTCCAGAACCACGAGTCCATTATCTATAGCTGATATTCTCCGATTTTGAGACATCTCTAATTGAATTATAAGTTCGTAGACCTTGCCTCTTTCCAAAAGAGTTTTCGATTGTTTCAGGGTCGTCTTAGATAAGTGTTCCGCTCGCTCATAATTAGTGTTTATATATTCAGTTTCTGCTGCTTCCAGATGGAGGTTAAACGTCAGATTATATTGACTCTCCCAGCTATTCTCCGGGAGTAGTCCTAAACCTACATTCAAATATTTGACAGCCGACTCATAAGCTGTGGCAGTTTTGGCTTTCTGTCCCGCGATCAGATTGAGTTCTGCCAACTCATATCTTTCCAACTCCAAAGTAATTAAATCCGTTCCATAATTTAGTTGGTTAACCAGTGCAAAGATATTTTCTTTTCGTTCTTCAGGGGTTGTGGAATTCAGCAGTAGCTGACCAATTTTTCGGTGAGTTTCTTTTTTCTGCTCGTCGGGTATCAGAGAATAAGATGCCTGTTGCACTCGGTCATGCAAAAACTTGTAGGTGACATTAAACTGATCCGTTGAGTCTTCTGTAGATATTTCCGAGTCAAATAGCAGGGGGATTTTGTAGGAATTATTTAGTGGTATAACGAAACCAGCTTGTAGCGCTTCCCATAAATCCCTTGCCGTCTCTGACTGAGATTTTTTATTAGCAATTGCCACAACTTCTAAACTAAATTTATCTCCTATACAAGCAGCTAATTTTAAGACATTCTGCGTCGGGGACGATAGCTTTTGAATTTGGCTGACCATCAATTCGACAACATTATCGCTGATATCAATGCTTTGAAGCAGTTGGATATCCCACTGCCAACAAACTTGATTGAAATCAAAGGATAGGAGTTTGTCTTGATAAAGAGACTTGAGCAGTTGAGTTAAGAAGAAGGGATTCCCCTGGGTTTTCTGAAAAACTAACTCAGCCAGGGTCAAAACTTGGGAAATTTGACTGCGAAGGGTTTCACTCACTAATTGGTTGACATGAGATATATCCAAAGGTTGGAGGATAATATTATTTACTATCGCCCTGGTATTTTGAATTTGCTCTAAAGTATAAATTAAGGGATGAGTGGCACTGACTTCATTATCCCGATAAGCTCCAATTAATAGCAGATATTTACTATCTGGATCGGTCATAATTAGCTGGATAAGCTTGAGGGAAGCCGAATCTGCCCACTGCAAGTCATCCAAAAATATAACTAGGGGGTGTTCGGCTTTACTAAACACCTGTATAAATTTTTGAAACACTCGATTAAATCGGTTTTGAGATTCAGTGGGTCCCAAAGTCGGAACCGCAGGCTGTGGATCAATAATCTTTTCTACTTCGGGAATAACCTCAATAATAATTTGCCCATTGGTACCAAGTGTTTCGAGAATTTTAGCTTTCCAAATTGCTATTTTATCCGAATTTTCAGTCAGCAGTTGCCGCATCAATCCTTGAAATGCTTGAATTAAAGAAGCATAAGGAATATTCCGCTTAAATTGGTCAAATTTACCCGAAATAAAATACCCTCGTGCTCCGACTATAGGTTTATCAACTTCGTTAACTAAGGAAGATTTGCCGATACCTGAATAACCGGAAACTAACATCATTTCCGTTGTACCATTACTGACGCGAGCGAAGGCTTCTAGCAAACTAGCAACTTCTATTTCCCGTCCATAGAGTTTTTGCGGAATCAGAAACTGGCTGTAGGAATCTAGTTGACCTATAATAAAGTGGGAAATCTCTCCAGAAGAAAGCATCTGCTGGCAGGTTTCCAAGTCAATTTTTATTCCGAAAGCACTTTGATATCTATCTTCAGCAGTTTTAGATAATAATTTCATTACAATTTCAGAAACTGCATCCGGGATTTCTGGATTCAGCTTTTTAGGTGCTATTGGTGCTTTAGCTATATGGCAATGAACGAATTCCAGGGGGTCTTTTGCGGAAAAAGGTAGCTTACCCGTCAGCATTTCATAAAATGTAATACCGAGAGAGTAAAAGTCGGTGCGGTAGTCAAATGAGCGGTTCATTCTGCCAGTTTGTTCCGGCGACATATAAGCAAGAGTTCCTTCTAATACGTTGGGATTGGTGACGGTTGGATTTTCTCGCTCTAAGAGAGAAGCAATGCTAAAATCAATGATTTTTACTTCGTTTGTATCTGGGTTAATTAATATATTTTGGGGTTTAATGTCTTTATGGATAACATTACTCTGATGGATGTCTCCAAGAGTTGTTGCCAACTGAATTCCGATTTTTATAAATGCGTCTATCGCCAAGGATTGATTGTTAAGAAAATCTTTTAAAGATTGACCGCTAAAATTTTCTACTATCAGTGCTAAACTGTTATGATAGTTTTCTAAGGCTATGGGCTTAACTATTCCTTCACTGTCTAAATGTCTGAGGATTTTATGTTCGTGTCTTAAGCGGGAAATTTCTTCGATTGTCGGATACTCAGCTTTGAAGGTTTTGATAATTGCTGAGGTTCCATCAATATCTTTGGTGCCGCGATAAATAATAGTATTGACACTTTCGTAAATGGCTTCACTGAGGTTGTAACCGAAAATAGTAATACTCATGTCCGTAATTTCACTAATAAAAAATTGAACTGCAGGCGGTATTTTAGTAAAGATACTGATATTTATGACAGAACCGAATTAAAAAAACTATTTTCTATGCACTTTAAAAAAGTATAATCTAAGCTTTTTGAATAATATTTAAATTTTAACAAATCTCAATATGCTTGTTTGGTACTTAATATATATGCGAAAATCTTTAAACTTTATTAAGTATTTAAGTAAACTCATGAAAAAATTAACGACAAAACTGCTGAATCTACCGGGTGTGATAGTAGAGGATAGCTGGGACACTGAAGAGAGGATTATTTTATCGGTTAGAGTAATAAAAAGAAAAGTAGTTAGCTCAGTATGTAGTGCAACCAATTATTGTCTTTATCAAAATAAGGTAGTCTTGCATGGTCAGCACTACCTTATTTTAACAGGAAGAAATGGCTGTACTTGCTTGGAATTACCGATTTTTGTTATTTTGGTTAAAACTCAACTAACTTTTTATGAAATCAACTACTAGGGCGCTGAAAGAATGGGATGTAGCAGTTAATGCTTTGGAACAAGGTCAAACGATTGTGCTGTTGCGGAAGGGGGGAATTCGCGAGCAAGCAGGACAGTTTAATGTCACTGACAAACAGGTTTTGCTGTATCCAACTTTTGAACACCAACAGCCGGGTTTATTAAAGCCGGAGTTTGCACATCAAGTCAAGACTGTCGAATCTGGTTGGCATCCTGAAGTTATTAGAATTGGCAGTTGGGCGGAGATTACTGATGTTTTTTTGGTAGCTTGGGAACCGGCAATTACTGCGCTATTTCCTTACCATATTTGGAATGAAAGTTTTGTCAGCGATCGCCTAAAATGGAAACAAGCTCAGCCAATTTATATTTTATTGCTGCGGGCTTATCGCCTTGCAGAAAGCCGCGAAATTCCATACCTTCCTGAATACGGCGGTTGCCGTTCTTGGATCGATTTAGCCGATGCTATTTCGATCGAGGGAAGCCAAGCTGTTTTGAGCGATCGCGAGTACATGGAACGCTCCAATGAAATCCGCAATCTGATAGCAAATCCTGCGAATGCTTCGGGTTCGCAGATAGTGACAACGCTGACGGAAGGTAGCCAGGATTCTAGTCCTCATTAATAGTTTTTAATGTACTTTTCGAGAGGCGCGCTTCTACCAAACCCAGCCCAAAATCCGCAGCTAAGGCCATTAAAGCCGCCGGAATTGCCCCAGCCAAAAGTAACTGATTGTTGACGGTAGCAACGCCACGAAAAATAAACACCCCCAAGCCACCCGCGCCAATTGCAGCGGCGATTGTAGCGAGTCCGATCGCAATTACAGCAGCAACTCGCACGCCCGCCAGAATCACGCCCAGCGCCAGGGGAATTTCCACTTGCCATAACAGTTGCATATCAGTCATCCCCATGCCTCTTCCGGCTTCCGTAATCGCTGGATCGACCCCGACAATACCAGTATAAGTATTGCGGATAATGGGCAGTAAAGAATACAGAGTGAGGGCGATAATTGCCGTGCGATCGCCTATTCCACCCACTACCGGCACCGGGATTAGCAAGCCAAACAAAGCTAAACTGGGAATTGTTTGCATAATATTAGCAAATCCCAAAATGGACTTTTTCAATTTGGGTTTTCTCGTGGCTAAAATCCCCAGAGGAATCCCCACAATAATAGCGATAAAAATTGCAACAGTTACTAAATATAAGTGTTCACTTGCGTGCTTAATTATCTCAGCGCCATAGCGGTTGATAAAAATTATCATTGGGTAATTGGTTATTGCTGATTGCTGTTAACGTTATAAATCATTTTCTATTTCAGGACTTGGTGCACCAGGATAGAAGTGAAAGTCCAGAATTTCCTCTAAGCTGTAAAGGCAATTTTGAGGAAATGTTTTGAGAGGTAAATCGGTTTCTCCTACTGCCAAATCTCTACCGTTTTGATAAGCTTCTTGGAAAGCTTCTTGCAAGTAAGGTTTCAGACTTGGGTTATCATGTATCAGTCTCTGAGTGTCCCGCCGCTGCACTCGAATTGTAGACTGCCAGCTACGACTCCGCTGCTGGGGATGATATTGCCACTTCAGCAAATGTCCCAGCAAAATGCTCAAACGATTTCTAAGTTCTTGACGTTCTTGTTTGCCCAAAGATTCAATCTCCTCAATTAAATTTGGCAAGTCAAGTTGACTCCACTGACACTTGCGAAGTAACTTGGCTTGTTCTTGCGTCCAAGCATAGAAGTCTGTCTCGTAAAGACTGTGCATTGTTTGATTATCAGCTTAGTTACTAAAACTATAGTATCAAAATTTTGCTAAAATTATTCAAATCTAGCTACTTGCAAACATTCAAGAAATGCCCCAGCTTCTGGATGCTGAGATTTTAGAAAATCATCCGGCGATCCCAATTCAACCAACCGTCCATCTTGCATCAAACCAATTCTAGAAGCTAACAAAAAAGCTTCTTGAATGCCGTGAGTCACAAAAATCACAGTTTTGCCGAGTTGCTGCTGCAATTGACCGAATTCCCGCTGTAATTCCAGACGAGTAATCGGGTCTAAAGCACCAAACGGTTCATCCATTAACAATATCGGAGGGTCAGCCGCCAGTGCTCTAGCGACGCCTACCCGCTGCCGCTGTCCGCCAGATAACTGATGGGGATAGCGTTTGGCGAAGTGCTGGGGGTCTAGGTTGACTAATTCTAACAGTTGGCGGACGCGAGATTGAATACGATCGCCCTCCCAACCTTCCAATTTCGGCACTAAACCGACGTTTTGCTCGACGGTAAAATGGGGAAACAAACCAATTTCTTGAATCACATAACCAATGTTTCGGCGCAGTTGAATTGGGTTCCACTGAGTTGTCGGTTTTCCCATGACAAGAACTTCGCCGCTGCTTGGCGTTAGTAAATTGTTAATCAATTTCATGGTAGTAGTTTTGCCACTCCCGCTGCGTCCCAGCAATACTAAAACTTCACCTTGCAGCACTTTGAAATTGAGTTTTTCTACTAAATGCCTGCGGTTAAGGCGATATGTCACGTCGAGGCATTCGACAGCAACTTCATTATTAAGAGGCATGATTAGTTCCGGTGATTTGGGTTTTCAGGAATTTTAGAACTTACAGACAAGGGGCTATAAACCCGGTTTTTTTCTTAGATAATTTGCTGCTTAACCCAAGATTTGTCAGAAAAACCGGGTTGATGAGCGTAAGTCCTAAAATTCAAATCAGCGAGCATCGGGGGACAATTCCCAATTTTAAAATCTAAAATCTAAAATCGACTTGATTTTGCCATTCTAGCAGTAAGGCTCGACACTGGAGGCAAGTTAATTTTTTAAGCAAGTCGCGAATTCCGTCTGGGGTGACAGGATATTCAGCACCGATCAGTTCGGGGTTTACTATTGCTGTCGGATGCAATTCTGCAACAAAACCGTAGAGTTTTTGATTGGAGAAGGAACTGTTTATTGCCCAGCCGACGGTGTTGATCGGTTCGATGCGGGCGATCGCACTTTCTGTCACGCCTAGTTCCCTCTGAATTATAGGTGGAACTGCTTCTGCTGGCGTCGCTTCGGCTGGTACGCGACCGCCGGGAAAATCCAGGGTTGCGGATGCCACGCCGGGGCGATACATCGGTGAGGGAAACACAAATTTTTCAGCTTTAATTGTCAAGATTACAACTGAATCTGCTCTTTCTACTCGCCAATATTCTACTGTTTTTCCTTCGGTTGTTTCGAGATGTTCGGCGATTAGTTTTACCCAATGAGACTTGATTTCTACAAAGCGATCTAGAGTTTTCCACTGGGATTTGGCAGTTGGGTTCATGTGGGAATTTTTGAAATAAATCATATCAATTCCGGTTGCACCGGAATGATGTTGACTGTTGACTGTTGACTGTTGACTGTGAATCGAACAACTGAAAATTGCGCCGAGATAGGTGGCGACTTGTAACAATCCTTCATGAATTGCCCTCTAATTTATCATTCCGATGCAGCCGGAAACGATATCAGGTGTTGTTTGTTATGGTAGGCGATCGTTGCCGAACCCAACAATAAAAGATCGACCTTTTCAGCTTTGAGCCCGTTTTTTCCTCTCGATTGTAAATTTTTGCTACAACGTTACACATTCGCCTATATAATTCGGTAACATAGACTACATAATCAAAATTTATCTGCGCCTTCGCTCTGGGTTGTTTCAACCGCGCCCTGGTGCAGACTCTTAGCTAGACAGGAGTAGTTATGCAACTGCAAACAGATATTCGTACTTGGCAATCCCAACCAACCCCCGGAAGCTTCGCTAGTGTCCGCGACTGGGAAAGATTTGGCTGCGCCGTACCTGCACCAAAATTGACTCCTTCTATGTGGGTTAAATTGTTCAATCCGCCAACCGCATTCAGCTTTGACGAAGCGTGGCTGTTGTGTGAATGTTCGGAAGAACAGTGGCTAGCTTGGATTCCTGATTATGGCGAAATTTTACTGAGTACACATGAATTTTGCGCTACTAAATCGTGAATTACGCAGACAAACTTTCATAAACCAGGTGTTAAAATCCATATTCTTAGGGTTTCACGGGATTTTTGGGAAAAAAGCTGGTTTCTGCGTAATTATCTCGTTTGCAGTGAGGAATGCAAGTCCTTAAACTTTGATAAAGACTTGCATTCCTCACTACAAACCTCTTATATGATGTCGTTTCAGCCGATCATAGAAGTCCTAATAGATATTAATTGCAATTTCGCCAACAAAAAGAGCAATAGGTTTTCTATTGCTCTTTTTGTTCAAAAACACTCTCTAGTTTTTATCTTTAAGATAGCGGAAGTTATATCAACTGGCTTCGATTGACCCCAATATCGCTGCGGTGACGGGTTTACTGTATCGATGCTTGCATGGGAGATATTGGTGAACCCGCCCTTACAGCAATTACGGTCAATTTAGCCGCCGTGATATTGCTGGCTTATTTGCAAACTGCACGGTTATTTGCGTTTCTGACAATCGTGCCTACTCTACCATTAATCTGAATCGGGTTCTTAGTGCTGGCTCGAATCAAGAGTGGTTGTTTGGCCAGACATTCTCTGATTGATGTTGCCCAGGCGGTGAGAGCTCCGGTGTATTCTGTACGACCCGCTGGGGCACGAAACTGATCGGTAATTAGGAAATCCGAGGTGATGCTAGTGTCAGTACCAACATTGGTAATAATGGGAAAGTCAAAGGCTCTGGGCAAGGTTCTGTCCTGGATTCTGCCCGGTACCAACTGGTAATTCTTAGAGCCACCCTTGTAGTCAATACCTGCTTGAGGGCTTGTAGGAGGGCTTGTTTGAGCCAAGGCGGAAACAGGCAAGCTTGCTACCAAAACGGTGCAGCAACTCCAAAATAATTTCGATTTCATCTGATTCATCTCCTCAACTTTATGACGATTAGCACTAATTTAGGTATGCTCAAAAGACACTAGCTTTTATTGAGAAAGCGCCTGATGATATTGAGCTTTTGAGTTTGAGTTCAACTTACCTAATTTATTACCAAACATCTTCAAAAATGTTAAAACTGGTTGGCATGACAAACTGTAAAAGAGTTTCAGTTGAGTTAGACATTTACACATCTGAAGTTGTTACAGCATTGGGGAGTCGGTTTTACCAGAATGATTCATTTTTGAGCGATGTCATTGGAACTTTATCAAATTTTGTCTCAGATATCAAGTTTTGCCGATCGCGTATCACGTTTTAACACTGGTTTGTGGCTCGATCGAGCTTTGAGTGTGGCGCGCTATACCAGGGCGAGAAAGATGCTAGAGTGCACCAATGGCCGTTTGAGTATTTTCAGGCGACAATAGACAGAGAAGGGGCTTGAAAATAGGTGATTTTAGTGGAAGACAGTAAATTTATCGACGTATCGGACATTATGGGTGTTCCCGCGGCTCCGGCGGGTTACAAATCGGGCTTTGTGGGTATTGTCGGACGCCCGAATGTCGGAAAATCAACGCTGATGAATCAGTTGGTGGGGCAGAAAATTGCGATTACTTCGCCGGTGTCTCAGACGACACGTAACAGGCTGCGGGGCATCCTAACGACACCGGAAGCACAAATTATTTTTGTAGATACTCCCGGAATTCACAAGCCGCACCACCAATTGGGCAAGGTTTTGGTGCAGAATGCCCGCACAGCGATTCAGTCGGTGGATGTGGTGCTGTTTGTGGTGGATGGTTCCGTGGAATCGGGAGGGGGCGATCGATATATTATCGAAATTCTCAGCAATTGCAAAGTTCCGGTGATTTTGGGGATGAATAAGTTGGACGAACAACCGGAGGATTCCGTGTTGATCGATCGAACTTACGAGCAAATTGTCAATCCTGAGTGGCCAGTGGTGAAATTTTCCGCTCTCACGGGCGAGGGTGTCGAGCCGCTGCAACAATTGTTAATCGAACATTTGGAGGCTGGGCCTTACTATTATCCGCCAGATTTGGTGACTGACCAGCCGGAACGCTTTATTATGGGCGAATTGATTCGGGAACAGATTTTGCTGCTGACGCGGGAAGAAGTGCCGCATTCCGTAGCAATTGCGATCGACATAGTTCAAGAAGAAGCAAAAATAACTCGCATTCTGGCGACAATTCACGTCGAACGGGATTCCCAAAAAGGCATTTTAATCGGTAAAAGCGGCAGTATGCTCAAGTCGATCGGCAGTGCGGCCCGCGAACAGATTCAAAAGTTAATTGAAGGCAAAGTATATTTGGAGTTATTTGTCAAGGTACAGCCGAAGTGGCGGCAGTCCCGCACTCGTTTGGCGGAATTGGGCTATCGGGTGGAAGAGTGAAACTTTGGCAGTTGGCAGTTGGGGTTCTTCCGTTCTTTAGACCTCTTGCAAAAAATCCTTTTCATCAATTGATGGGACGGAGAGCCCGTCCTAATTATTTTTGCAAGAGGTTTTTTGAATCAAGAATCGAGCACGAATTTCGCTCATAGAGAGTTTCATCGGGTACCGAGAGTCGGTACAAACCCCCGCTTAACAACTAGAACGCCTTTCCAATAACAGTACAGTAAACTGAGAGCAGCCCCATTCGCCCCAGTTGACCTATGCCACGTTGGTTCAATACTGCTGGCCCATGCCAAGAAGACATTCATTACGCACTGTCGCCCACGGTACGCTTACCAAACTTAGAACGGTTAATCGCTCAACGCAACTATTTCGTCATCCATGCACCCCGGCAAGTGGGAAAAACCACTGCTATGCTAGCGTTAGCTAAACAACTCACCGAAAGCGGACAATACACCGCCGTGATGCTGTCGGTAGAAGTCGGCGCACCCTTCAGTCAAGACATTGCTGGTGCAGAAGAGGCTATTTTGGGGGCTTGGCGACGGGCGATTTCGATTCGACTTCCCCCAGAATTGCAGCCGCCTGCTTGGCCCTCGTCGGAACCGGGACAGCAAATCGGCCATGTACTCAGCCTGTGGGCACAATCTTCTCCTCGTCCTTTGGTCATTTTCATCGATGAAATTGACGCATTGCAAGACCAAGCGTTGATTTCTATTCTGCGACAACTGCGCGATGGTTATCCCAATCGCCCGAAAGCGTTTCCGCAATCGGTGGGTTTAATTGGTTTGCGGGATGTTCGCGATTACAAAGTGGCTGCGGGGGGAAGCGATCGACTCAATACATCCAGTCCGTTTAATATTAAAGTGCGATCGATTACTCTGAGAGATTTTAATGCAGAAGAAGTCGCCGAACTCTACGCGCAACATACCCAAGATACCGGACAAGTTTTTACACCTGAAGCCGTAGCCTTAGCTTTTGAACTGACTCAGGGACAACCTTGGTTAGTGAATGCTTTAGCTAAAGAAATCGTAGAAGAATTAGTTACAGATGAATCTATAAAAATAACATCAGAACATATTTGGGCAGCCAAAGAAATTTTAATCAAACGACAAGATACGCATTTAGATAGCTTGGCAGAACGACTGCGAGAAAACCGAGTTAAAGCCATTATTGAGCCGATGCTAGCCGGACGAGAATTGCCAGAATCTTCTAGTGACGATCGCCAATATCTCGTAGATTTGGGCTTGCTCAAACGAGATCCAGCCGGGGGTTTAGTCATCGCCAATCCGATTTATCGAGAAGTGTTGCCGCGAGTTTTGGCGCAAGGGCCGCAAGATAGTTTACCGATTATCAGTCCGAGTTGGTTGAACGATCGCGGCGAACTGATAACCGAGGCACTTCTGCAAGCGTTTCTCGCCTTTTGGCTACAGCATGGCGAACCGTTACTCAAAAGTGCGTCTTATCCCGAAATTGCACCGCATTTAGTGTTGATGGCGTTTCTGCATCGCGTGATTAATGGTGGGGGAACATTGGAGCGGGAATATGCGATCGGACGCGACAGAATGGATTTATGTTTGCGTTATGGTGAGGTAACATTGGGAATTGAACTGAAGGTTTGGCGAACTCGGAAAGTCGTTAGCGCAGCGACTCCGCAGGAGTATCCGTTGAGTAAAGGGTTGGAACAGTTAGATGGATATTTGGCTCGATTGGGACAAGATGAAGGGTGGTTGGTGATATTCGATCGCAGAGATAATGCACCGGAGTTAGAAGAACGACTGAAAACTGAAATTCAGACTACCCCGATGGGTCGGTTAATTACAGTGATTCGTGCGTGAAGAAGTTGTGATGAATGTTTCGATTTTCAGTGCGACGGCTTAAGTGATTGAGTCGAATCGTGCGGCGAACTCGATCGAGGAAAGGAGATGCGATGGCTAGCAAGAACGGGTTGACCTACATCATCAAGCTGCGGTATTATTCGATTATATCCAGTATTGTACCGCAACTGCGATACAATTATAAGTTAGGCAACTTCATCTCTTAAACCCATCGCAGTCAAAACCTTGAGGTTTCCTTGCAGCACAATTACGGGTTTCGAGATGAGGGTGACTGGATTCCTGTAAAGCTTCCTTGCCTGATTTCAATGTTTAGACACTGGTTAGGGTCTATACTCCGATCGGACAATACTTTTTGGCGGTGCTAGCGATCGCCCAGTACGAGAAATAAATGGCAAACGGACAAAACGGGCAAAACGGACAAAAGAAAAAATTAGAAACTCAACTCTGGAATATTGCCGACTCGCTACGGGGCAAGATGAATGCTGATGAGTTTCGGGATTATTGCTTAGGGTTTATTTTCTATAAGTATCTGTCGGAGCGTCAGTATCTTTACGCTAATGAAATCTTGGCTGAGGATAAGATTGATTTTCTAGAGCTTGATGAATCTTCAGCAGAAGGGCAGGAATATTTAGAGGCAATCAAAGAGGAGTCGATCGCACGGTTGGGGTATTTTCTGAAGCCGTCGGAGTTGTTTGGTGCTTTGGCAAAGCGGGCATTGGGGAATAAGGCGGAGGAGGAAGAGATTAGTGATGAGGAGTTGGAAGCGAGTTCCATTTTTATTTTGGACGATTTGACTCAGGTGCTCAATAGCATTGAGCGATCGACGATGGGGAAGGAGAGTGAGGAGGATTTCGACCATTTGTTTGAGGATTTGGATCTGACTTCGACAAAGTTGGGGCGAACTCCGAAGGCGAAGAATGCACTGATTGCGAAGATTTTGGTGCATTTGAATAAGATTGATTTTCGGTTGCAGGACAGCGAGAGCGATGTGCTGGGCGATGCCTATGAGTATTTGATTGGGCAGTTTGCGAGTGGGGCGGGGAAGAAGGCGGGGGAGTTTTATACGCCGCAGCAGGTTTCTAAGGTGTTGGCGAAAATTGTGACGACGGGGAAGCGGCGGCTGAAGTCTGTTTACGATCCGACTTGTGGATCGGGTTCGTTGTTGTTGCGGGTGGCGCGAGAGGTGGAGTCTGTCGGGGATTTTTACGGGCAGGAGATGAACCGCACCACCTATAACTTGGCGCGGATGAATATGATTTTGCACGGGGTGCATTATCGGAATTTCGATCTGCGGCAAGAGGATACGCTGGAGCATCCGCAGCATGAGGGGATGCGGTTTGAGTCGGTGGTAGCAAATCCGCCGTTTTCGGCACATTGGAGTGCGAATAAGCTGTTTGAGTCAGACGATCGCTTTAGTCAGTATGGGCGGTTAGCGCCGAGTTCTAAGGCAGATTTTGCGTTTGTGCAGCATATGCTGCATCACTTGGATGATAATGGGACAATGGCGGTGGTACTGCCCCACGGGGTTTTGTTTCGCGGTGCGGCGGAGGGGCAGATCCGCAAGTATTTGATCGATGAGCGCAATTGGTTGGATGCGGTGATTGGGTTGCCTGCGAATATTTTTTATGGCACGAGCATTCCAACTTGCGTGTTGGTGTTTAAGAAGTGTCGCGAGCATCCGAATGATATTTTGTTTATTGATGCGAGTGCGAATTTTGAGAAGGCAAAGAATCAAAATTTTTTGCGGGATGAGGATGTAGAGAAGATTGTTGAGACCTATCGAGGACGGTTACAAGAAAACAAATATAGTTATTGTGCACCGCTGTCGGAGGTTGCGGAGAATGATTTTAATTTGAATATTCCCCGTTATGTGGATACGTTTGAGGAGGAGGAGGAGATTGATTTGGGGGCGATCGCTTTACAATTACAATCGATGGATCGGGCGATGGAGGAGAACGATCGCGTGATTCGGGGATTTTGTGAGGAATTGGGGATTGAGGTGCCGTTTTAGGGTATGGGGAATATGGATACTCAGTTATTGCTTTCTTCTTCTCATCTGTATGAGAATTTTATGCGGCGGCTCATTGGTTTAAGTCAACAAGCCAATTTTTCATTAAGTGCTGCGATCGAGGATTATTTAACGATGAATTATCGGCTTAAATTAGAACGGATCGATAAACTAAAAGCTTGGCTGGATGAGTTTAGACCATTTGAACCTGCGATCGTTGCCGAACTCAAGAAGCTCTATGATGTTCGCTTTACTTATAACTCAAATGCCATTGAGGGGAATACTTTAACTCAAAGCGAGACGGAATTAGTGTTAACCAAGGGGATTACGGTGGGGGGCAAAACCCTAGACGAACATTTAGAGGCGATCGGGCACAAGGAGGCGATCGATTATATCGAACATTTAGCCCAAAAAGACACGAAAATTAACGAATGGGAAATTAAGCAAATTCACAATCTAATTCTCCGCAAAATCAACCCAGAGGAGGCGGGGAGTTATCGGACTCTAGATGTGATGGCAGCAGGGACAAATTATCGTTATCCTCCTCACTATTTACTGTCTCAATTAATGGGAGATTTTGCGAGTTGGCTCAATTCGGAAGCCGCTTTGAGTCTCCATCCGGTTGAATATGCAAGTATCGCCCATTATCGGTTTGTTTCGATTCATCCTTTTCGGGATGGGAATGGTCGAACGGCTCGATTATTAATGAATTTACTGTTAATTCGAGCGGGCTATCCGATTGTGGTGATTAATAACCAAGTTCGCAATAATTATATTAATGCTTTAGCCTATGGACAACAAAACCAAGACGATTTAAGTCAGCTTTATGACTTGGTTTTTGAGGCGGCGATCGCGTCACTGGTAGAGGTTTTAAGGTTGTTGGTGACGGCAAGCAGTAGCAGGGGAAAGGGAGAGGCTTTTTATCAGGAAATTACGGATTTTCTCGCTCGCGCAGGAGTTGAGGCAGATGGATAAAGATATGGAGAGGAACGATCGGGTGATTCGTGGGTTTTGTGAGGAGTTGGGGATTGAGGTGCCGTTATGAGTAGGAAGGCAAATAAAACATATTATTCAGTTAGTCAACTTTGTGAGGTAATTGATTGTGAACATAAAACCGCTCCATATGTAGATTTTTCAGAATATCTTGTTGTGCGAACAAGCAATGTCCGTAATGGAGCTTTGCTTTTTGACGATATTAAATACACAACTAAAGAGGGATTTATTGAATGGACACAAAGAGCAGTTCCTGAACATGGAGATGTCTTGTTTACAAGAGAAGCTCCGGCGGGTGAGACTTGCTTAGTTCCTCCATCCCTAAAAATTTGCATGGGTCAAAGAATGGTACTGTTGCGCCCAAACAAAAATCTCATTAATCCTCATTTTCTATCTTTCTATTTAACGACAAAACAATGTAGGCGTGAAATATATGAATATGTGATTGGATCAACTGTTACGAGAATTAACATTGATGACATATTGAAGATAAAAATATTTTGCCCTTCGATCGCCGAACAGGAAAAGATTGCGAGTTTTCTGGGGGCAGTAGACACCCGCCTCACCCAACTGCGCCGCAAGCACGAACTCCTGCAAACCTATAAACGGGGCGTAATGCAGAAACTCTTTTCGCAACAAATTCGGTTTAAGTGCGATCGTGGGAAGCCTTTTCCTGATTGGGAGAAGAAAAAACTAGGGAGCATTACCAAAATATATGATGGAACACATCAAACTCCGAATTATGTAAGCAAAGGGGTTCCATTCTACAGCGTAGAACACCTAACTTCTAACAATTTTACAGACACAAAGTTGATCTCAGAAGAAGTATTTATTCAGGAAAATAAGCGAGTTTGTTTAGAGAAAGGTGATATTCTTATGACTCGAATTGGTGATATTGGAACCTGTCGTTTAATAGATTGGGATGTTCGAGCATCATTTTATGTGAGTCTGGCCCTGATTAAGTCGAACAAAATTGCTATTTCAGGTTTTCTCACTTATTTCATGTCGAGTATTTATTTTCAGCGTGAACTGCATAAGAGAACGATTCACGTGGCATTTCCCAAAAAGATCAATTTGGGAGAAATTGGAAATTGTAGGATTGCAATTCCCTGTATTAAAGAACAAGAGAAAATAGCTGATTTTTTGACGGCGATCGACCAAAAGATCGAAGCCGTTGCCAAGCAAATCGAATTAACAGAACAATTCAAAAAAGGCTTACTACAAAAAATGTTTGTGTAGTCCCTGGAATTGCTGCTGTTTATCGTTAACTAAAGCCAAATACTTGCTTAATCGCCCCATCAACCCTAGCCAAATCCTCCCCACTCAACTCTCCACGTACCCTTACCAGCCGTTGCCGATGGTCGATCGGACGAGTCTGTAAACAATCCGCGATCGATCGTTTCGCCAGTCCATTCATCGCCGATGGATCTAAATCAATATTCGTCGAGATGCGCGCCTTTTTCTCATTCCATTCCGTAATCGGCACAACCTGAATCACAGGCACACGCGCATTGTAAACATCATTCGTCACAATGATACAAAGCCGAACCTTCCCCGTTTCAGAACCTCTCGTCGGTTCCAAATCAACATCAATAATCTGCCCGCGCCGCAAACTATTCATTCTGGCCAACCCGCCAGCGCGCTATCCGTCAAAGCCTGCAAATCCGCATCCTCCGCATAAACCTCCGTATATAAATCCGCCGACATCTCCAACGAATCTAACTCCTGCTGCAACTTCCCCAGCGCCACCCGAATCAATTCATCCTGATTCTGAAAACCATACTGCCGCGATTTTTGCACAAATGCCCACAATGACTCATCTAAATTAAACTGCGCTTGCACCATAAAACACCTCTCCCAAACGCCATATTCCCTAGTGTAGCACCCTGCACAATCCACTCCTTGCCATCTCAGAGAAGTCCCGTACTGAGTGCGTGAAATTTATGTCAATTTTTACGATCGGGCAACAAATCAATTTAATCGAACAACTTTAAAAAGGCTTGCTGCAAAAAATGTTTGTGTGAGACTAAAATAGGGAATAGAAATAAACTCCATTACCCATTACCTACTATCCATTACCAAAAAAAATGCTCGCCGCCAAAGAAAACTTGCCCCAACTTACCCCAGCAGCATACTTTGCCTGGGAAGAACAGCAGCTAGAAAAGCATGAGTATATTGACGGTCAAGTCTACGCCATGAGTGGCGGCAGCGTAAACCATGGACGCATTGCCATCAGACTTACTGCTATGTTCGATAATCATGTAGAAAATAGCGGCTGTATAACGGGCAATTCTGATGTCAAGATTAACATCGTTGAAACCAGTAACTTTACTTACCCCGATGCTAGTGTAACCTGCGACGAACGGGATAAAACCACAACCCAATACATTACCTATCCCTGCCTAATCGTGGAAGTTCTTTCTCCTAGCACGGAATCCTACGACAGAGGCGGCAAATTTAGGATGTACCGCAAAAATCCAGTTTTACAAGATTATTTATTAGTAAGTTCCACCAGCATTGAAATAGATTTGTATCATAAAAAAGATACAGGTGAATGGCTGATTATTAACTACCAAGCAGGCGACACTATAGAACTCAAAAGCATCAATTTAAGTTTTCCCATTGAGCAAATTTATCGCAATCTCGACCTTACCCCAGAATCTGAATCAACTAAATTACTCTAAACCCCATGCCCCATTCCCCATTCCCTAAACCATGACTCAATCAGAACAAGAACTCGAACAAAACTTGATCGATCGCCTGACGGGACTCGGCTACGAACCTGTCACCATCCGCAACGCCGCCGACTTCACCGCCAACCTCAAAACCCAACTCGAAAAACATAACAATACCCAACTCAGCCCCGAAGAATTTAAACGAGTCCTCAACCACCTCGACAAAGGCAACGTCTTCGATCGCGCCGAACGCCTCCGCGACAAAATGCAACTCATCCGCGATGATGGTACACCCCTTTATTTAGAATTTTTAAACACCGAACACTGGTGTCAAAATCAATACCAAGTCACCCACCAGATCGCCCAACAAGGCAAATACAAAAACCGCTACGACGTAACTTTATTAATCAACGGACTCCCCCTCGTCCAAATCGAACTCAAACGCCGAGGACTCGAACTAAAAGAAGCATTCAACCAAATCAACCGCTACCAACGCCACTCCTACGGTGCAGACTTTGGGCTATTTCAATACGTGCAAATTTTTGTCATCTCCAACGGAGTCAACACCCGCTACTACGCCAACAACCGCAAACAAGAATACAAACAAACCTTCTACTGGGCAGATGCGGAAAATAACCTAATCACCCCACTCGAAGATTTTGCAACCGCCTTTCTGGAGAAATGCCACCTCTCCAAAATGATCTGCAAATACATCGTCCTGCACCAATCCGACAAAGTGCTAATGGTGCTGCGACCCTACCAATATTACGCTGTCGAAGCCATCATTGAGCGCGTCAAAGACACCGACAAAAACGGCTACATCTGGCACACCACAGGATCAGGCAAAACCCTCACCAGCTTCAAAGCCGCCCAAATCCTCACCGCACTCCCCAAGGTCCATAAAGTGCTGTTTGTGGTCGATCGCGCCGACCTCGACTACCAAACCAGCAGGGAATTCAACTACTTTAGCCCCGACTGCGTAGATACAACCGACAACACCAAAGAACTTGTCAATCAGATGACAGGCGACAGCAATCTCATTGTCACCACCATCCAAAAACTCAATAACGCCATCAGAAACCCTCGCCATGAATCTGTCATGGAACCCCTGCGGAATCAGCGTATCGTCTTCATCTTCGACGAATGCCATCGTTCCCAATTTGGCGAAACCCACAAAAATATTGTCAAATTCTTCCCCAACGCCCAAATGTTTGGCTTCACTGGCACACCCATCTTCGCCGACAATGCCGCCAGTAACGCCTATGGCAAACGCACCACCAAAGACCTATTCCAAGAATGCCTGCATAGATATGTGATCACTAATGCGATCGCCGACGAAAACGTCCTTAAATTCTCCGTTGAATATTGGGGGAGAATTCGCCGCAAAGATGGCAGTTTAGAATTACAACCCCTATCCGATAAAACCTTTTTTGAAGACCCCAAGAGAATCGCAGGTGTCGTTGATTGGATAATCGCCAACCACGATCGCAAAACCCACAATAAAAAATTCTCCGCCATACTCTGCGTCAGTAATATTGATAGCTTACTGACCTATTACGAAACTTTTAAAAATAAGCAAAAACAGGGTTTACATGACTTGCGAGTCGTGACGATTTTCACCCCCAGCATTAACGAAGACGACGAAGAGGCAAATGGCTTAATCGGCGAACCCGATTTTGATTTAAAAACCAGCAACAGTTCCCACAGCCGCGACAAACTGGCCGAATTTATCAACGATTACAACGTCCTCTATCAAACCCAGCATTCGGTCAGAGACAGCAAAGCTTTCTACACCTACTACAAAGACATCTCCAAACGGATGAAAGACCGCGATCGGGAAAACGCTCAGGATCGCGATCGGGCCGATATTTTGTTAGTCGTCAATATGTTCCTCACGGGCTTCGATGTCAAAAAGCTCAATACCCTCTACGTTGATAAAAACCTCCAGTATCACGGACTCATTCAAGCCTATTCCCGCACCAACCGCATTTTGGGCGAACTCAAATCCCAAGGCAATATTGTCTGCTTCCGTAACCTCAAAGAGAACACCGACCAAGCCGTCGCCCTCTTCTCCGATGCCAACGCCAATGAAGAAATCTTTATCGAACCCTACGAACATTACATTGAAGCATTTAATCAAGGCGTGCAGGAATTGACGGCGATCGCCACTATCCCCAACGATGTCAATAAACTGATCAGCGAAGACGATCAAGTGGAATTTGTCAAAGCCTTTCGTAATCTCATCCGTCTATTAAACGTCACTAAATCCTTCACCGAGTTTAATTTTACTGACCTGAACATGGACGAACAGACCTTTGAAGATTATAAGAGCAAGTACCTCGACATTTACGACAGAACGCGATCGCGCAATGACGAAGAAGATAAGTCTCTCATTGAAGAAGTTGATTTTGAATTGGAATTGATTCAACGCGATGAAATCAATGTCTCCTACATTCTCAAACTCCTAGCAGAACTCCGACGAAACATCAAAACTAGCGAGGAAGACTATCAGAAGAAAAAAGAATCTATCCTCGACCTCGTTGGGCAAGAAGTCCAGTTACGCAGTAAACGCGATCTCATTGAAAAGTTCATTGATGAGCAGATGCCCACAATTAAGCCAGAAGATGCGATCGAAACCGCATTTCAGAGCTTCTGGAATCAGGAACGCACGGTCGCCGTGCGCCAACTCTGTCTCAAGGAGAATCTGAAGCTCGAAGCCGTCCACCAAATGATCGCCGACTACAAATTCTCAGGCAAGGAACCATTACGCGAGACAGTTCTGAATGCCTGTAACGAAAAACCCAAACTATTAGAGCGCAAAAAAATCTTCGATCGCGTCGTGTTGCAATTACTCGACCTTATCAACAAGTTCGATGATGCTCTTGGCGCATTTGAAGAGGAACAATAAAACAACCCTCAAAGCAGGCGATCGCCAAATTAGTGGCGATCTTCATACGTGGTCTAACAAGTCGATAAAGCGGACGGGCAAGAGATTCTAGTGGGGATGCCGAGATTATCTGCCACCGCTTATCTTAGCCGTTATCTCGCAAACGCTGCCTGACTTTGGAGATGATTCGGAAGCTCGATCGAGAGCTTGACCTACAGAAAATTGGTAGAATCAATAGATACGCTTCGATCGCGCACCCATGCAACAAGCTAGTAGATCCCAAAAAAAGATGTTTGTGTAAATCGTTAAAATAGTACCAAAAACAATTAAGGAGAAACCCATGTTAACCCTAGAAATGGCAATCCAAAAAATCAAACATTTTTCCCCCGAACAACGCAATAAAGTTATTGAATTTATCGAATTTCTAGAATTTCAAGCCAGCCAAACTCAAACGATAGAACAAAAAAAAGATGACTCCAATCAAGAACAATCCTTTTTTGAGCTAGCTGGAATCTGGGAAGAAAAAAATATCACTCTAGACGACATTCGCAAAGACGCCTGGGGCAAATAAAACCAATGATTTTGTGTGACACCAATATTCTCATCGAATTCTATAAAAACAATCACTGATTGGGAGCGTTATCTCGTAAACGCAGCCTGACTTTGGAGATGGTTCGGAAGCTCGATCGAGAGTTAAGCTAAATAAAACTCCGAGTTCTGCATCGATGCTTATTAGAAGCGAATAATTTCGATCGTGCCTCGCGATCGCACAAAACAAACATCAAATTCTCGAAAGAAGTTGGTTTGCCCGAGAATTAATGGAACCTGAGAGGCTTGTGCCCAAGCAAATGCTAGGCGAACGGGTTCCAGATTCCCAATTTGAACATCTACAAATACACCCCGCGCCTCAACCGTTGCCAGATTTCCAGCCAATGGCAAGCGGACAGTTTGTTCCTCCCAAATTGCACCCAATTGCAGACCAATGTCATAAGGTAATAGATTGACCGCAGACCCAGTATCTAGCAGTGCATTCGCCGAGACAGAAAAGCCTGCATGAATCAGAGTGATGGGAATCGTGGGTAATGCTTCATCGTCAGAAAAGGGAAACTCGATCTAACTAGGCATGAGTAGATGCCTCTCGATCGTCCTGAATCATCTGCATCATAATGTTTGCAGCTTCCGTTGCATCGTAGGGCGACCAAACTGGATACTCTGATGCAGAAAAGATGACTTGTAATTCAGCGTCTGGGATTTGCACTGCTAGGAGTTTGAAGAGTGATAATTTGTCTGACTGGCTCAGATTGTTCACCAAAGGAATTAACTCAGCGAGAGACATGGTTTAAACTCCCAGAAGTACGAGAATACATCTATCATAAACGCTGCCTGAGTTTGGAGATGGTTCGGAATCTCGATCGAGAATTAAGGATTCCTTACGAGATTCCGATCAAACTTTATCCTGCCCAAAAACAAAGAAAAAGCCGCCCTAAAAGGACGGGACTTTAGCCCTCCGCTCATTACCAACAAATATCAAGGCAACTCAACCGAACTCGGTTTAGCAATGTGAGGCAAGCCCCAGCCCAATTTTTCCCGCAAAATGTGGAAAAACTCAAAAGATTGCACCCGAATAAAGCGGGCTGGGTACTGAGCTCGCTCGACTTGCACCCAATCCTCCGGCAGAACATAACATCCGCCGTTCCCGTCTACCACCATTACCAGGCGGTTTGGACTCGCCGGCAAAATCTTGATCGGCTCAGTGTTGGAAAACACCAAAGCCCGCGAAGCCATTGAATGCGGGCAAATAGGCAGCAACTGCAGCACCGGCACTCCGGGAATGATGACAGGGCCACCGGCAGAAAGGGCGTAAGCTGTCGAACCTGTGGGAGTCGCGATGATGACTCCATCTGCGGCAATGTCAATAGAGGCGTGCTGGCCGATCGCCACTTCAAAATGACACATACAAGTCAGCGGTTCCCGGTGCAGCACCATTTCATTGAGACAAAGGGCTTCCCAGAGGCAGTCGTTTTCTCGAAACAACCGCACCGCCAGCATTGATCTTTCTTCTATTTCGTATTCTCCAGCGATTACCTTTTCCAAAGCTTGCGGCAGCAAGTTCAGGTAAGTTTCTGTTAAAAAGCCCATGTGACCGGTATTGACAGTCAGCAGCGGCACTCCAATCGGAGCGACTTGGCGAAATGCCGACAGCACCGTACCGTCGCCGCCCAAAACCACTGCAAACTCCATGTCGCTGTCAAAACCGGGGGGGACGAGTTGTTCGATCTGAGTGTGGCACAGGGGGCGATCGGGGCTAGAATAGCCCAGAATTCCTCCGGAACCAGAAACCGAGCAAACCTCCCAGCCGCGGGCAGTCAGCTTGTCTTCCAACTCTGCGGCGATGCGACAAGCCACAGGTTTAACGTCGTTGTATATAATCCCTGCTTTCGGCACTTTAAAATGTAAAGGGCATTTTTTGTTTACTCCGTTTTTTAGTCTTAAGCTGCTCGTACTCTATTTCCTTGAGCTTCTTCATAATCAGATTAAAGTATTCTTCGAGATAAGACTCCAAAGTAGTAGTTTCTTTGGGGTCGATTCCGAAGACACTGTAAACATCATCCATCGGAGCTTTCAAGGGTTTTCCGGCTGCCAAAACTTCTGAAAAAGCCAATCTGTCAGCTACGTTCCAACTCCACTGAAAGAAGGTAGCTAATTTACGAGTAGCCTTCAACAAGGCGTCTGGGGTGCGCGTAATTTTGGCTTGCTTCCCTGACAGCCGTTCGCACAACCGCACGATTTCGTCAGCATCCCAAGCGCGATTTCCCACCACCGGAAAGCTTTTTTTCTCGGTTTCAGGAACCGAAAGAGCCCGGACGGCAAATTTAGCAACGTCCTGAGTGTTCATGTAGGCAAGGGCGGATGGCTTGTTGGGCAGCCAGACTGCCTGATTGTCCAAAATCGGCATTGCATACAGGCTCACCAGTCCTTGCAAAAAGCCGCAAGGTCTCAAGATTGTGTAGTCTAAACCGGATTCTGCTAAAAACAGTTCGGTACAACGCTTGATTTCCAACAACGGGACTTGGGGATATTTCTCGGCGTCGAGAAAGGAAAAGAATATGTAACGCTTGATGCCTGCTGCTGCTGCTGCTTGGATCAGCGATACTTTTCCGTCCCAGTCTACTCTTTTGATGCTGACAGAATCTGCTGCACTGGCTGTTGCTGCATCGATAATAGCACTGACGCCTTCTAGGGCCGGAGGCAGACTGTCTGGCTGGCAAAGGTTTCCCGGTACGAGTTCAGCGCCCCATTCTTTCAAAAATGCAGCTTTTCTGTAACTTCTGACTAAACAGCGCACCTGGTAGCCCTCGTCTAGGGCGCGGCGGGCTATTTGGCGGCCGAGAGTGCCGGTGGCACCTAAAATCAATAAAGTCATCTAGGGATTAATTATGAATCTTAAACTTTCTATAAGATGGTATCAGGTTTTTGTTAAGTTTGTTATAAAAACTTAACAAAAACCTGATAATTTCTCATTTTAGGCTTGAGATATTCGCCAGCAGGCTTGCTTTCGGCAGCAAGTAGACTCTAGAAGGCAGAAGGTAGAAGGCTTCTGAAGGATTGGTTGAAAAAAACTTATTCTTCGCCGCCTTGCAATTTGAGCAGGAGGAAGCCTCCACCTATACCCACGAAAATTAGGGAAAAGGACAAAAAGGCTGCATTGAAAATTTCAGGATTCATGATTTGATAAGTCTAATTGGGCGATCGCATTAAATAAAGATAATATAATTTGGGGCAACCCGGTACATGAATGCTAAAATTTCAGTGCCGCAATTCCTGTATTTTGTTGGAGAAAACTGCCTTGAGTCTCGATCGGGAATCAAAACTAGCTGTAACTCTGGGAGATCCGGCGGGAATTGGCCCGGAAGTGATTCTCAAGGCATTGGCAGATCCCGCTGCTGCTTTGATGGTGACGGTTTTCGGATCTAAGAGAGTTTTGCAGCAAACTTACGATAAGTTGCGATCGAGCAATCCCGCAGCAGAAGCGGTAAATCCCGAAACATTAAATATTATTGATATCGAACCAGACAGCAAGTGGGGCGAAATAGTACCCGGTGTCGGGAGTGCAGCTAGCGGGGCGGCTAGCTTTGCTTATATGGAAAGTGCGATCGCCCGTACCATCGCCGGCGAATTCTCGGCCATCGTCACAGGCCCGATTTCCAAAACTTGCTGGCAGGCGGCAGGTTACAATTATCCCGGACAAACAGAACTCCTCGCAGAAAGAGCGAAATCGCAGCGATTCGGAATGCTGTTTGCCGCCACATCTCCACACAGCGGTTGGACGCTCGTAACTTTACTCGCTACCACACATATTTCCCTCCGTCAAGTACCCGATGCTTTGAGTCCAGAATTACTGAGTGAAAAACTAGAATTACTGATAGACTGTTTGCGGGAAGATTTTGGGCTGGAAAGACCGAAAATTGCGATTTCTGGCTTAAATCCTCACAGCGGCGAAAATGGCAAACTGGGAAATGAAGAGCAAGACTGGATGATACCTTGGTTGGAAACGCAGCGCGATCGCTTTCCTCAAGTGCAGTTAGACGGGCCAGTCCCCCCGGATACCCTGTGGGTAAAACCGGCTAAAGTTTGGTACGGTTTAGCCAAGGAAGCTCACGACGGTTACTTGGCAATGTACCACGACCAGGGGTTGATTCCAGTAAAATTGATGGCTTTCGATAAAGCAGTCAACACTACAATTGGCTTGCCTTTTGTCCGCACATCTCCGGATCACGGCACAGCTTTTGATATTGTAGGTCAAGGGATTGCGGATGCCTCCAGCATGAAGGCAGCATTGCAGTTGGCGGCTCAGTTGGCTAGTCGCAGAGCAGCAGTTAAAATAGGGCGATAGCTTTAGTACGCCTGACGCTTGGAACAATTGTGTCATTCCTATTGATTTTCGCTGGGGTGAGGCGGCAAGCAAGCTGGTAATTTCCTTCGGTCGATTAAAATCAACTTTTGGTAGCGCAGTATGGCAGCATCTAATGATAATTCAGGCAAAATATATCAGTCAGAAAAAGAGGTTTCTGATGCAACTCTGGCAAGTTCTAAAGCTGGAGAGCAACTTCAGGAATTGCTAACCATACTGACTGAATTTCAGTTGTTAAAGAAATCAAAAAAAGAACCAAGCGAGCTGAAGTTACCGCTTTCGGAAAAGTCTGTGCAGCGGTTGGAGGATGAGGAAAATCGGCGCAAACAATTGTCTTTTCGGATCGAATCACCGAGTATTGTACCGGAAGTATTAACTAACGAGGAAGAGATCCCACATCAAAGACGAGAAAACAATAATGAGGAACCCGATTTATCTATAGCGGGGAAAGTAGCTAAAAAAACTCGACCGTCGGAAGAAGAATTAGAACAAGCAGTAGAGCAGTTTAAGCAGTTGCAACAACTACTGTTTGAAAGGGATTTACCGGAATTTTACAGTAATGTTTTGAGCGTGGAACAAAGGTTAGAAAATTTTGAGAAATTGATGTCTCAACCCGAAGAATTGATGATTTTGCTGAAACCGTTAATTCCTGAATTAGTGAGAGAAGAATTAGAGGAGTTGAAGTCGGAATTAAAAAAGGCGATCGACCTCGCGAGCAATAATAAAATTAATCGCATCGAGTTGGAGGCAAAATTAGCAGATTGGGAAAATCAAATTGCTAACTTGAACCAGCAGCCACTGCCGAATACAGAACACTTAATCCAACGGCTGATGCCAGTGGTGGGCGATCTGCTCAACCGTAAGGTAGAGGAGTCTAAGTTAGAGGTAGCTTCGGCGATCGCACCGAGAGTCAATCAAGTAATTCACAATCAAAACGGACTTGAAGAACAGGTAGTAAGAATTGAAGATAGAGTTGCAAATATTCAGCAGCGTTACCAGCAGCAACCGGAAGATTTAATCAAGCAGCTAGTACCAGTAGTTAGCGATTTACTGAACCGCAAAATTAGTGAATTAAAATTAGAGGTTGTAGAAGCTGTCGCCCCCTCAGTGCAGGTAAGAATAGCTTGGGTAGAAATAGAAGAAAAAGTATTGAGCATCATCGAGCGGCGGCTGGCTACGCAACAGTCGCCAATTCAGAAGCCAGAAGAGATAATGGCGATGCTAATGCCGGCAATAACTGATTTGCTGAATCAGAAAATCGATGAATCAAAATTACAAGTAGCAGCGACGATCCAACCTTTGATAGAATCAGCAATTCTTCAAAGAGAAGTTCAAGGAAAATTGAGCGACGTAGAAAGTAGACTAAATAATCTTCAACGACAGCAAAAAACTCAGCCGGAAGATATAATGGCAAGGCTAATGCCGTTAATGATTGAGTCGCTGAACCGGAAAATCGAGGAGACAAAGTTAGAGGTGAGAGAGGCGATCGCGCCTGGTGTCAATACGGCTATTCAAAACAGCGGTATTGCAGCACAAATATTAAATAATGAAACTAAGATTCTCGAAGTTCAGCAGCAAGTTTTAGCCGAGATAGAAGGGTTGATGGCAAGAATAATGCCAGTGATTGTAGAAATGCTGTCTCGAAACATCGGGGAAGCCCAGCTAGAGATAGAATCTGCGATCGCCCCGGCTGTCGATGCCATCATTCAGAATAAAAGGATCGATCAAAGACTCGCGAAGATCGAACAACAGATTGTGGCGATCGAACACCGGATTTATGAATCGACAGACTTGTTTACCGATTTACTGAAACCTTTGATTGACGAGCTGATGGTTAGCCATCACGCTCAACTACAAAAGTCGGTGATCGAATCTATTTTACCATTGTTAGATGAAGTTGTAAGTTATAATTACAGACTCAACGATAAAGTAGGGGAACTCGATCGCAAAATTACTGATGCTGAATGGGGAGGCGATCGGGAAGAATTAATCGCCCGAATTAAAATCATGTTTCCCGAAATGATGCTCCAAACAATTAATGAGTCGAGAAAATCATTTGTCGAAACCATAAGTCCGATAATTGATGAAATAATTAATACGAAAACCCGAGAAAATAGACAATCGATGGGAGTAGCCATATCGTCGGCCCTTCCTGTGGGAATCAGCCACAGAATGAGTGAATCGCCCGATGAAATTGCCATGGCGATCGCGCCGGAAATGGCTGCCGCTATCAAACAGCAAATTCATCTCAAGCGAGAAGCAATGTCGGATGCACTTTATCCGATCATCGGCAGCACGATTTTAAAATACATCGCCGAGAGGATGCGGGAGATTAATGAAAAACTCGAAGCATCTTTAAGTCCAGAGGGAATTAGTCGCAAAATTAAAGCCAAATTACAGGGCATTTCTGAAGCAGAATTGCTGATGAAAGAAACAACACCACTGAGTGTTAAAGCGGTTTTTTTAATTCAAACGCAATCGGGCTTAGTAATTTCAGCAGTGCAGAAGTCTGAACGCGAACAGCTAGAATCAGAGATGGTAGCAGGGATGCTGACTGCTATTCGGGCTTTTGTTAACGATTGCATATCTCAGTCGGGAAATATTGCAGAGATTGATGCTATCGAATACGGGACATCTAAGATAGTATTGGAAGTAGCGGGTTCGTGTTATCTGGCCGTAGTTATGCAAGGAGAAACCCGCCAGTGGTTTAAGTATAAAATGCGATCGATATTCAACAATATTGTTCAAGAATACGGGGATCGAATCCAGTCATTCAACGGCGATCCAGCGACTGTGCCACCCGAAGTAAACTCGAAATTGCAAAAATTAATCGATACAGAGGTAAAAGTTAAATCTCGTAAACGTCCAATTTTACCCATGATCGGTTTGGCAGCGTTAGGTTTAATTGGCGTACCTTGGGGAATTCATCAATACCGCAGCAGAGTTGCAGCGAGCTTAGAAGCAGATACAAATTTAGCATTACAATCTGCTCCCGATTTATCAGTTTATCGCCTCGTGGCTGATGTTAAAGATAGAGTATTGGAGATTTCGGGACGAGTGCCGAATCAAAATCTGCGATCGAAAGCGGAAAAAATCGCTCAGCAAGCGGCTCCCCAATCAAGAATTGAAAATAAAATTATAGCCGTTGAAGTACCGCCAGATCCGGTTTTAGTCGAAGCCGATGTCAAGCGGACAGCAGCTCTTTTGAATAAAGTAGAAAGCATTAATATCTCAGCTCGCTATGCAGAGGGAAAAGTCGCCGTTGCAGGCAGCGTAAGCAAAGTACCAGATGCTCAGAAAATAACTCAAGCTTTTGAGAAAATTCCGGGGGTGAAGTCTGTAACAAATACAGTGATAATAGGAACTCCACCGCCACCCAAGATAATAATGCCAGTTCGCGTATATTTCGGTGCAGGTTCGGCAAGTTTGCAGGCGAAAGATGTAGCAGAAAAGCTTAGCAAAGTCAAGGAATATATGGAGAAAAATCGCACGAAGAATTTAAGGGTAGTTGGCTACAGCGATTTTAAAAGCACTCCGGTAGAAACTCAAAAGTTGGCACTGGAAAGGGCGACAAATGTGAAAAATATTTTGGTTAGACAAGGGATAAATGGCAACAGAATACAAGTTGCTTCTACCAAGGGTCGTCCCGAAGGTGTGGAGGCCAATCAACCGCTGTGGCTGAGCAGATTGGTAGTATTTGAGGTGATAAATTAGAAATAGGGAATGGGGAATTGGGAATTGGGAATTGGTAATTGAGAATGGGGAATTGTTGACTGTTGACTACTGACTAATGACTACTGACTAATGACTTCTTCCTCTTAAATTAATCGAACTCGCCCAGAGGTAAAGGCTTGTATTCGATCGCCCGCCAAGCATATTAGCAAGCGGCCGCTTCCATCAATGCCGGCGGCTTCTCCGCAGATGGTTTCGGAGGAAAGTTCGATCGCCACCGGGCAGCCAATCAACGCATCGCGGCGGCGCAATTCCGGCAAAAGTAGCGCTAAACCGGACTTGGAGGCTGGCTTGTCTGTGGTAGAAAACATATCGGCTAGTTCGAGTAAATAGTGCCGCAGTCGATCGAGCAAACACAGTTCATCTGGTACTGTACTAGCAATAGAATGCAAGCTTACCGCATTGCCGAGATCCCTTTCATCCAATCCCGCAGCCGCGAAATCTACGCAGCGGTTGAGCCCAATTCCGACAACCGCGCGAGTTGTGCCCAAAGCATTGCCCGAAGTGGCTTCGCAGAGAATTCCGGCTAATTTGTGGCGATCGATCCAGACATCGTTTGGCCATTTCAGGCGCAGCATATCACGACAGTCAGGAACTAAATCTTCGATCGCGTAAATCACCGCTAAACCCGCTGCTAAACTGAGTCCCGGCAACAGAGTAGGGTTGAGGTTTTCGAGTACAAAACTAACAGTCAAGACACCGCTTGGGGCGTGCCAGGTGCGCCCGTGTTGGCCGCGCCCGCTGGTTTGTCGCTTCGTAAATACTGCATCTCCGTGGTGGAGCCCGGCCGCGCGGGCGATCGCCCAACTGTTGGTACTCGGACAGGTATCTAACGAGTGTAGCCAGTGATGGACGTTTGGGCGATCGGGTTCTGGGGATGCGGGCACGGGAGTTAAGGGCAATTCCGACAAGGTTTGATTTGTAGTATTTGATATCTAAAAGCTGATTATCGCATTTTCCAGAAGTGCCACCTCGGGCGACGGCGAGAATTCTGCGAAATTGGAGTGTAGTACAGTTTCAGCATCAGATTTACCTTACGCTACAACATCAGTTGAGCCGCAATATCTCTTTATTTATAAGGGTTTTGGCGAACGTAGAGGGTTGGGGGGAGCGATCAACACCCCTTTAAAAAACCCAATTTAAAAAAAAGTTGTATTACCCCCTTGACAGTCTTGTATTACGCAATGTAGTATAAATGTATGGCGAAGGGGAAAGAGCTTCAAAGCCTTGCCCCTCAAGCAATATGAACCTTGAAAACTGAATAGGAAGTTAATCATGTCACATAATTGTGGACATCGGCGGTGTAGACTCCGGCAACAATAGCCCGATCGGGTTGTAGTACGCGGAATCAACCGCCACCCTGTCCCAACTTGAGTAATTCAAGGACAGAAAATTGTTCATTTTCGCGGGGGTATAGCTCAATCGGTCAGAGCAGTCGCCTGTCGAGCGAAAGGTTGCGAGTTCAAGTCTCGTTACTCCCGTCAGTCGATTTTAGATTTTAGATTTTAGATTTTAGATTTACTCCACAGGAGAAGAATCTGGGAATTGGAACTTTGGTCTAAAATCCACACATCCTGTCGGAAAGCAAGTATCCGTTTTTCGGCGGGTCAAAGTCCCGTAGGCAAAAGTCAAGCCGTCTTCCCCTCTGGCGTGAAGATTGCGAGTGCAAACCTCGTCGGGACTCCCAGGTTAGGTGGCTGAGTGGCTCAAAGCGTCGGTCTGCAAAACCGATTTTCGCGGGTTCAAATCCCGCCCTAACCTCTGTTCCCTATCAGAAATTAAAAATTAGAAATTAAAAGATTAAACTAACAGTCTTTTAATTGAAATTTTTAACTTTGAAAAGGAACGAAGCGAAAGTGACATTGCAGCGTAGCTTAATAGTAAAGCGCCAAGTTCATACCTTGGTCAATGCGGGTGCAAATCCCGCCGCTGCCACCAAAAGCAGGGATGGTGTAACTGGCAACACTCTGGTCTCCAAAACCAGAATTCTGAGTTCAAATCTCAGTTCCTGTGCCAATTTATAGTGCTGTAGGCAAATGGTTTAAGCCGCTTGGTTTTCACCCAAGTGATTTGCGGGTTCAACTCCCGTCAGCACTTCTCGTGGGTCGTTGGCAGAATGGTTTTGCAGCCGCCTTTTAAGCGGATGGATCGAGGTTCAATTCCTCGACGACCTACCAAAATTTCTATCTTGGGTCGGCCCTCCTATTGGTGTGGGTAGCTGTCTGTAAAACAGTAGCTTAAAGCGTTGCTGGTTCAATTCCAGCCCGACCCATTTGTAACTGTATTTAATATGCAGTTGCAATCTTGAGAGCGTGGTGTAGCCGGATAACATCTCAGTGAATAAAACTGAAGATTGAGGGTTCAAATCCCTTCGTTCTCGCTGTGGAGAGGTGGCCGAGTGGCTTAAGGCGCTTTCCTGCTAAGAAAGAGCGGTTTAACAGCCGTCGAGGGTTCAAATCCCTCCTTCTCCGTTTTCCCCCGATAGCTCAGTTGGTAGAGCGCTTGTCTGAAGAACAAGAGGTCGTCAGTTCGATACTGACTTGGGGGATTGCATTGCCTTATAGCTCAATGGTAGAGCAAGCGGTTGTTAACCGCTAGGTTGTAGGTTCGAGTCCTACTGGGGCAGCCATTTTTTTAATTGCCGGGTAGACAAATTGGTAAAGTCGCCTATCTCTGAAATAGGAGTTTCTGTAGGTTCAAAGCCTACCCCGGCACCCAATAATTGGGAAGTCGCCTAATCGGTATGGCACCGCTCTTTGAAAGCGGCAAAATGCAGGTTCGATCCCTGCCTTCCCAGTTCTGCTATTACCAAAGCAGATAAATTACACTCCTGTAGCCCAATTGGCAGAGGCCGCAATTTCAAAAATTGTGTTGTGTGAGTTCAAATCTCACCAGGAGTACCAAATTTTTAACTAAGTTTCTACTTGCTCCTGTGGCGGAATTGGCAGACGCGGCAGACTTAAAATCTGTTTTATTTTGAGTGTGAGTTCGAGTCTCACTAGGAGCATGAGCGGGATGTAATTCAGCGGCCAGAAGCTATGCTTTGGGAGCATGGAGTCGTTGGTTCAAATCCAACCATCCCGACTTTACCCCTGTGATGTAATTGGAAAACATCACTCGCTCAGAACGAGTGTTTTTTGCAGGTTCGAGGCCTGTCAGGGGTATGAGGTTTTATTCAATCTCAAATCTCAAATCTCAAATCGGTTTTGCCCCTGTAGCCCAATTGGGAGAGGCGCTAGATTTAGGATCTAGTCAGTGCTGGTTCGATGCCAGTCAGGGGTATTTGGTGACATTGCGGGTGAAGTAGCCTGGGTAGGCTTGGAGGTCTCATAAGCCTCTTAATAGCAGGTTCAACTCCTGCCCCCGCCACCAAAAATGCAGGTGTGATGTAATTGGCAACATGAGGCTCTTGTAAAGCTTTCTTGCAGGTTCAACTCCTGTCACCTGCTTGGGAAAATACGATCGCTATTTAGCCAGAATTGCGATCGCCACCTTCCCAAATTTGCAGTTGTCGTTCTGCGGCAACAAAACAGTTTACATACGGCGTGGGATAAACAAAATAGTCGTAAGCCAGCGCCATTTGCCGCGCGGCTTCGCGATAAGGAACTCTGCCTATCCCCGTTCCTAAACCCGGACAAACGACACTCTCAATTTTACGTTCTGCGTGTCGATTGTAGCGCCGAATTGTTAATAGCATTGCCCACATTGCCACATACGGAACGTCTGTACCCACAACAGACATAGGTACGCGCATGGTGGGAGTATGAGCGAGAAAAGGATGTTTGGGATGGTGAGTTTCGATGATGAATGACGTGCCAACTGGTTGTTCGCCTAAATAGTCTTCCAAGATATGCTGCTGAACCCTAACCATCAGAGAATGACCGAAAAAACTAACGATAGCTGCGTCGATACCGCCATCCATCATGCCAAATGAATTAGCGGGACTCACCAAACAGTCATACTCGGTTAAATCCTCGAAACATTTGTTGGTAATTTCGAGATTGGGTAAGTAGAAAAAATGTTCTTGGAATGCCGCGAATAGTTCGGGATTTGGTGCTGTAAGTATAAGTTTCATGTGTTTTATCTCCGAACGCTAGTTTAGCAAATAGCTAAGGACGATCGTACTCATTTTTCCAAAAACTTGTCATAATTGAGGTTGAGTAGTTCAAGGTTAAACTATGCTAGCAACTGACAACACCTCAATGGGAAAAATTATTACCACACTCACCGTGACTAACCGCGCCGATCAAAATGTCGCAGCCAGAGGATTTATGCCTTCCGACCAAATCCGTTCAGTCACTCTAAATAATGTGCTAGTTGATACAGGTGCAACAACATTGTGTTTGCCTGCAAGTATCATTGCACAACTCGGTTTAGAATTGCTCAAAGAAGTGGATGTAGAGACTGCTAATGGCATTGGTAAAGCCAGAATTTTTCAGGATGCTAAAATTTCTTTAGTAGGACGCGAAGGCACGTTTGAGTGTTTGGAATTGCCCGGAGGTATGAATCCTTTATTAGGCGTGATTCCTCTCGAAGCCCTGGGAATTGAATTAGATTTAAAAAATCAGCGATTAGTAACTTTACCCATCAGTCCAACGCAAACTTACTTGACAATTTTGTAAAGGCTGTATGTTGAGGTTAAAGAGATACAATCGCTAAACTAATTGCGGATATGGTGTAACGGTAGCATTCGAGTCTTCCAAACTCTAGGCACGAGTTCGAGCCTCGTTATCCGCTTGGCTAAACGAGAGGTTTTTTCAATCCAAAATCTCAAATTTCCAATCTAAAATCGGTTTGCGGATGTCATGTAGCGGCTAGCATCTGAGTATGCCATTCTCAGCGCATGGGTTCGAGTCCCATCATCCGCTTTTGTAGTCCTGAGCTTCGATGGTAGAGCGTTTGCCTTACAAGCAGACGCGGGGTAATCTCCTGTCAGGACTACTAATTTATGGGAGTGTAGCTCAATGGATAGAGCGCCGCGCTTCGGACGCGGATGTTGTGGGTTCAAGTCCTGCCACTCTCGTTGTTTTTGCTTTAATTTAAGGAGGTTGATTCCATTGAATGGATAATTTTTTCTAGTAAGAGCGATCGCCCTTTGCGTGTCCCTATCTTTGGAGCCTACATACTTTAGTACGAGAGGAAAGGTAACGCTGTCAAATTCAGCGGGCGTTTGAGAACGAGGAGTGCATTGAACCCGGCAGGTTGGCTTAAAGGTAGCCATCCTTTAAAGAGTGTGTAATAACTCATCGGCCCAGTCCCTCTAGTAACTGAGAAAACGCAATGCTCTGATAACTTGCACGTCAAAGTGCGTGAAGCGCAGCTATCCCGTAGGGAATCGTACAAATCAACAAAAAATACGGGAGTGTAACTCAAGTGGATAGAGTGTCGAGCTTCTACCTCGAATGTTGTGGGTTCGAGTCCTACCGCTCCTGCTGTCTGGGGTTCGTAGCTTAATTGGTAAAGCATCTAACTGGCTGTTAGAAAGATATCGGTTCAAATCCGATCGCAATCCACCACACCAATTTTAGATTTTAGATTTACTCGACAGGTGAATCTTTTACCCGGGGTCATAGCTCAATTGGTAGAGCGCTTGCTTTGCACGCAAGAGGTTAGGAGTTCGATTCTCCTTGATTCCACTGCGGTGTCTGAAGCCAAAGCGGTCGCGGCGCTGGTTTGTGGAACCAGTAATAGCGGGTTCAATCCCCGTCAGACACCCCTTGGAAGATGCCGCTAAATGGTTGGCAACCAGTCTTGAAAACTGGGGTACAGGTAACTGTAAGGGTTCGATTCCTTCATCTTCCTTTTAACCACCGGAAGTCGAAAAGCGAGACACCGTGCTGATAACGCGGGGATAGGAGGGGCAGTACCTCCTCGGTGGATTTCTTATGATTTTATATATAAATAAGGGAGAATTATGGTTAATTATTTTCACGAGATTTACTATCATACAGCGAGCAAAATTATGGGGAGGTCACCTAAGTGGAATGGCACCGTAAAAACTTTGGAAAAGCGGCTCCCAAAAGGACGATCGGGTTTGTTGAGTAGGGTAAAAAGTTGCTTCGCGACGTTCCCTGAAAACGCAAACTGGCAGCGGGTTGCGGAGGCACTGAAAGGAATTAACAGTCCGAGATGGGGGCAGTTCCCGTCTGCTTGCGGGCAGTAAGGAAGCGCGTTTCCTGAAAGTTGCTGTCGATCGATGCGGGTTCGAGTCCCGTCCTCTCCATTCAAGGTTCAAGTCCAAATCGAAGAGTTTCAACCCGTGCCCTAACAGTTAAAGCATACATACTCGGCTGTTAACCGACCAAAACCAATGCTTTACGCACTTGCACGGGTTGAACCTCAGAACCTCAGTTGTTCTTGAGGTCTAAATCGCGATCGTAGCTGCCGATTGGCCGCAGTCTGGTCATCAACTGCTTCAGCAAGAAGCCATTGCTGTTCCAAGCGGTATAAGGAGTAGCCCCTTGTCCTTTCAGGCACAAGGTTTGTCGGGCTTTGTTGTGGCAGATATTTGCCAGCAGGCTGACGACTGACACTAAGCCGAGTTCATCGACAAGGGCTTCGAGTTCTTCTTGATTCACAAGCACACCTCCAGGGCTGACTATTCCTGGGTTGTACCATATAGTACCTTTCAAGGGTACTTACAGTATGCTATTAGTTACTTACTTTCAGTTTCCTCCACGAGGTTGTATTCCTTGATAGCCGCCATGACTAGCAGAGTGGACATAGGAACTCCTGTCTGCTGGGAGATGTTTCTCAGTTTTTCGTGCAAACGCTTGGGAACTGTGACTTTGATCACAGCAGTCTCTTCTTTGTCAGCCATTTCAAGCAGTCATGTTTAGTTGACATCAGCTTATCCTCTTTCCGAGTACCGATCGCGCTTTGCTCTGATCGTCTGTAGGGATGCGGGCGCAGCGCGATAAAATGGCTGCTGCTGCGAAACTGTGCGCTAACAAATAAAAAGGTCGATCGCAAATCTCTAACCAAGGGAGCGATTGGATATATTAGTTACATTCAGAAACAAGCAGTAACCAAACAACTTAATAAAATAAGGTGAAACATGAGAAAACTAAAATATTACGTTGCTTGCACCGTTGACGGGTTTATTGCTCGCGAAGATGGCTCATTTGATTGTTTTCCCATGGAAGGAGAGCATTTCGCTGATTTGTTCGATTCCTTTCCTGAAACTTTTCCGGCTCACTTTCAGGAAGCACGAGGCATTCGTGCAGAAAACAAGCAGTTTGATGCGGTTTTGATGGGACGGAAAACCTATGAGGTAGGGCTAAATGTTGGTGTAACTAATCCTTATCCCAGCTTGAAGCAGTATGTATTTTCGCGCACTATGGAAGCCAGTCCTGATGAGAATATTCAACTTGTTGCGGACAATCCTGTTGCATTTGTTAGGGAATTGAAAAAAGAAACAGCTAAAGACATCTGGCTGTGCGGTGGTGGGGCTTTAGCGGCAACTCTTTTTTCTGAGATTGACGAGATGATTGTGAAGTTGAATCCGGTAGTAATTGGAGCGGGAATTCCTCTTTTTTCCGGTGCAATCGAGCCGACCAATTTGGAAGTTGCCGATCGCAAAATCTACAGCAACGGTTTCATGTTGCTTCATTATCGAGTGAAGCATTAGCGATAAGGACTTTATTAGTTGCAATTACTGCGGGCGAAAAAAGACTGAAGTCCTTACTACAAAATGATCTTCTAGGAATTACACAAAAATTGTATGCGGTATTTTCTCTATTTCAATGTTGAGTCAGACCGATCGCCACAAATTTTTACAAAAAAAGTTGATTTTTCAGAACGGTTGTGTTATAATAGCTTAGATGCGGGAGTATAGCTCAGTTGGTTAGAGCAGGTGACTCTTAATCTCAAGGTCGAAGGTTCAAGTCCTTCTACTCCCATCCCCAATAACCTACTATTCACAAGGCTTTGAGACTTTAAACTGTCTCTAGTATGTCGCTTTTAGCCCATTTTTCGCTCACGATAGCAGCCAAGGGCGGTAGCGGTTGGATTACAGTGAGTGTTTGCGTTTTCGGATTTTTAAGGTCAATCGACCCGCCCGATCGATAAAAGTGCGATCGCCCAAGCTATTTTTAAACTGAATAACAACAGGAAATGGTGATTAGCTATGATGGCAAGTCTCTCGGCGCGCTGCTATGGGGGCGATCGCGATTTAGATGCGATCGCACATTTAATCAATACTTGCGAAGAAGTTGATCGGCTCGATGAAGGTACTTCCATCTCGGAATTAGAACAAGAATTTAACCAACCGTCCCTAGACAAAGCCCGCGATATCCGCCTTTGGGAAGATGCGGAAGGAAAATTAATCGGTTTTGCTCAGTTGTCGGTTTCTGAACCGGGGGAAGTAATTGACGGTTGGCTGTGGTTTCGCGTCCACCCCGACGCGCGATCCGGCGATGTGGAAGCAGCCGCGATCGCCTGGGGTGAAGTGCGGATGCGCGAGGTGTCTGCGATGCGGAGCGCGCCCGTGAAGCTGCGATCTTGGGCTCGCGCTGAGGATTGCGATCGCATTTCTGTGCTCGCAAGTTGCGGTTTCAGGGCCGATCGCTATTTTTTCCGCATGGCGCGATCGCTCTGTGAACCAATCCCAGAACCGCAATTTCCCGAAGGTTTCTTGCTGCGTCAAGTCTCCTGCGAACAGGATGCGGAAGCTTGGGTAGAAATGTTCAACCAGTCGTTTATCGACCACTGGAACCACCACGATTTTACAGTAGAGAAATCCAATTACTATTCAACTCTACCCAATTATAGAAACGATCTAGATTCGATCGCTGTTGCAGCAGACGGCACTTTTGCCGCTTTTTGCTACTGCGAAATTAACCCCGATGAAAACGATCGCACCGGCAGAAACGAAGGCTGGATTGGTGTTCTCGGTACGCGGCGCGGCTTCCGCAAAATTGGATTGGGACGAGCAATGTTGCTGGCTGGTTTGCATCGACTCAAAGCTGCCGGTGTCGAGACGGCTATTCTCGGCGTCGATGCTGAAAATTCCTGCGGTGCGCTGCGGCTTTACGAATCAGTAGGCTTTCACAATATTCGCAAGAGCATTTCTTATGTTAAGGATATTTAATTGATAGGGACTTACTCACATCTTGCACCATTCTCACGAACAGGCAAGATGCCTGTTCCACAAGAAAATTTACTCTTTGTGGAACAGGCATCTTGCCTATTCATAAAAAGCTTATTGAGAATGGTGCAATATCTCAGGACTTACGCACTCCGACCCAAGAAACCCGGTTTTTTACCGGATATGCGGGTAGCAACCAAATATTTTCGTGAAAAAACCCGGTTTCTCGCCACTCGTGTAAGTTTTATCTAAAAAACTTTTGCTACCCCCTTGACACCTGTGTAGTATGTATGTAGTATATAAGTATGGAAAGCGCAGGACAAGCAAAAACCTGTATTTTTCGTGCAAATTCTGAACGTTGACAACTAAATATTGCTCAAAATTTCAACGAACATCAATTTGAAAGTCTTGTAATATAGACTCGATGGTCATGTTGTTACTTTATACGAGACTGTTCGGTTACAAACTGACTCGAACAGAGTCAGATATTGTACGAAATCAGTCTAATTTCGACGAATTTCATGCGGATTCAGAACAGACAATTTCAGCCAGATTTAAATCAAGCAAAAAGGCTGAGGAAATCCGTAAAATCAAACAAGCTTATCATTGAGAACGGCGCTTCTTTCAGTAAAGATTATCAGATTTCGTGAATCTTTACCGATACTGGCAATTTGCTAAGTCTCACAAAAAGCCAAAGTCGAGAGCAGATAAGCTACTAATCCCAAATCCAAAATTGCTCTAGGAGGTATCGGTGATGGTTCACATTCGTTTTGAAGGACGTTCCTACGATCTGGCAGAAGACCAACTGGGTATCGCGGCAGGCATGAGCGACAAGGCTATTAAGGAACGTCTAGCAAATCATTTTGATGTCAAAGGCGATCGCTTCGAGTCTTACGTTCTGGATCGCCGTCCCAGCGGCGATTTAATTGTCCGCCCAGAAGCCGTTTACGGCTAGAAATTCATTTAAAGCACGTATTAGGCAGCGCACCCTAACAAAAGAAGCTTACAAACTGGATACGTTCGACTTAAAATCGAATTGTAGGTTCAATTCCTACGAGACTGTTGGCGAATCAATAAAGGGCTTCACCTCTCACCCCTAAAAATAGTGGTTCTAGACTAAATTTCAAATTGACCATATAGCCATTAACTACCAATAGTGAACGGAAATACTGCCTCCCAGAGGTGATGGGTAACACCCCCTGCGAATTCGCCAACAGTCTCTTCCTACTTGCCGTGAGGCTAAAGCTTCTCTGACTTGTGCGCTGCCTCTTATAGCTGAATTTGTTATATCTATCCGGCGCTTAAAAGTTCCACTTGGCGCCCCAACAAAGGAAGCTTACATACTAGCTCATTGGTAGAGCAATTCCCTCTTAAGGGACTGGTCGCGGGTTCAACTCCTGCGTATGTGCCAACGGCTTTCTTGACTTGCGCGAAGTGACCTTTTAGGCGCTATAAACTCTTGTTGTTAATTCAGGATAATAATTAAGTAATCCTGTTTGTATTGAAGACTTCCGTCCTCAAAAATAAATTGGGTATTAGCCATGAGAAAAAAACTGGCAATTTACCGATCGCCCAAGGAGATAGACAGTCTGATTCATGCCTTCCAAGAAGGCAACCTGTCGCGAAGTCAATGGACCCACGAAGCACATTTAACTGTTGCCCTGTGGTATCTGTGTTATGACTCGGAGCAAGAAGTGATAAATGCGATTCGCAATGGCATTAAAAGTTACAACTCGGCTCAAGGAATTGAAACCACAAAAAACAGTGGGTATCACGAAACGCTAACGCTGTTTTGGGTACGAATTATTCGCCGATATCTCGCCGATGAAAGCCAAAATCGCTCGATCGTATATCTGGCTAATGGTTTGATTGCCAAATATGCCGATTCCCTACGGGATAGCTCCGCTTCACGCAATTTACCATTTCGCTACTACACGCGCGATCGGCTGATGTCTTGGGAAGCCCGAAATAGCTGGGTTGAACCAGACTTGAGAGCGATCGAATTAGAAAGAGTTTCCCTGAAATAGTTAATTTAAAATCGCAGTTTTTGCCGCGCCCCAATCGCGAGAGCTTACATACAGACCCTATTAGGTTTAGCCATAGGTTTACTAAAAAAAAGCTCCCCAAACTTGCGCGGTGATTTTTAAATTTCACTTGCTAGCGTGCAACAACTGCCAACCACCGATTTTGAATACTTCTAAAATCCAAAATCCAAAATCGAATAGGAAGGTAACACCAATGAATATGAATACAGCAGAGCGCGATTTGCGTTTGGAAATGTTCAACAGTCTCCTCACAACTCCGCACCGTCAATTAGAAAAAGTAGCAGAAATTCACAAGTTAATTATCGAATTAGACCCAATATTTTACGGTCATTTAGCAGTGTGGTATCAACGTCACGGCGACGTGCGCGATCACAAGGAAGTTTTTGCTGGAAATTTGCTGACTTCGGCGCTGACGGAACACCGAGATGCCGGTTTTATGATGCTGCAAGAGTTCCCTCCCTACGAGGTTTCGCGGATTGTGGACTTTATGAAGCAGCACCAGAATAAGGTTCCCCGCAGCGCGCGCACTGCTGTCACTCGCTATCTGAAATCGCGGGAAAAGAATGCACAGTTTTTCGATCGCGCCGCCATCCGCAACCGCAAGGCGATGAAGCATTTGTACGCAACGCTGCACGTCAAGCCGAGCGATCGCGCTAATGCTATCCTGTTTAAAGACAATCCGCCGGAAGACTCTCTGGCATTCGTTTTGAAGCAGTTAGCAAAGGCGGCGACACCTGCGGAACAGGCGAATTTGATTGTTGAGTACAAGATTCCGTATACGATCGCAGTTGGTGCGATCAGACAGCTAACGCCAACGGTTTTGGCCGCGCTGATTAATTCGATGTCGCCGCAGGAAGTCATCAACAATTTGAAATCGATTCAGTCGCGTGGCGCGATGGATCACGCCGAAGTTAAGCAGTTGATTGACTCGAAGCTGGATGAAGCGGCAAAGTGCGATCGGGTTTCTGCTTACAAAGCGAGTGTTGCGGGCGCGGGCGCGAACTTCGACGCAGCAACGGCGGCGAAGCTGGAAGCGGTGACAAACGAACAGGTGAAGAAGCGCGGCAAGATTGCGAAAGCAACCGGTTTGTTGATTGACAAGTCGGGTTCGATGGAAAGTGCGATCGAAGTCGGCAAGCGTCTCGCTGCTTTGATTTCCGGCATCTCCGACGCTGCTTTGTTCGTTTATGCCTTTGACACGATACCGTATCCAGTGCAAGCAAACGGCAGCGAATTGACAGACTGGGAAGCCGCTTTCAAACACATTCGCAGCGGCGGCGGCACAAGTTGCGGTTGCGCGGTGGAAGCAATGCGAATTAAAAAGCAGGTTGTCGAGCAATTCATTATCGTAACAGATGAAGGCGAAAATGCTGCACCTTATTTTGCAGATGCTTATCAGAATTACTGCCGCAGTTTGGGGGTAAATCCTGATGTTGTGATTGTGCGAGTTGGTTCTTGGTGCGAATATGTCCAGAAGCAATTGAAGGACAAAAAAGTATCGGTGGAAACCTTTACCTTTGCAGGTGATTATTACTCCTTGCCGAATTTAGTGCCGATGTTGAGTCGTCCTTCGCGACTGGAATTGTTGATGGAAATTATGGACACGTCGCTGCCTGTGAGGGATGACAAGTGATATAATTGAGCATGGCTCGTGAGTTAAGCTTGCGGCCAATGCTCACTTTATTTTTTCTAGGAGGGAGCATAAAATTGAAAAAATGATTCAGGGTTTGCCAGATGAGTGCTGAGGGTGAGAGCGATCGCGTAGAACGTCAGGCCGTTTTTCAGCCGGAGTTTTTAGAAGACCTAGAATATTGGGTACAAACTGACCGCAAGATGGCGTTACGCTTAATCAAAATGGTCAGAGAAATTCTGCGAGACCCGTTTGAAGGCATTGGCAAGCCGGAACCCTTGAAATACGAGTTTTCGGGCGCGTGGTCGCGTCGCTTGAATAAAGAACATCGTATTGTTTATTTAGTAAGTGAGGACCGTATTGATTTTCTGAAAGGGCGCTATCACTATTAGTAAAGTGAGAAAAGTTGAGTCATTAAATTAGTCGGAGTTAGAATTTTATGTCAACTGAGATTACATACACTGAAGCAGAAGCAAATTTAGAAAATCTCTGTAATCGCGCTGTTGAAACTGGGGAAGTAATAGTTATTACTAGGCCTAGCGGCAAAAATGCCGTTTTGATTTCTGAGGCAGAATTAGAAAGTTTGCTAGAAACGCTTTATTTGCTGAGGTCGCCTGCAAATGCAACTCGTTTGTTTACAGCATTAAAAAGAGCTAAAGCAAGAGTCATTCAACCTCAGACACTCGATGAAGTTTGCAAAAAATTTGGGCTTGATGAAGAGAATGATACTGAAAAAATCCTACAAATGAGAGTAAACTCATAGAGTGAGGAATCCGATCGCCCTTTATTCCCAAACTCCCGACTGCCTTTCCTCAAGCGATTCGTATTATTGCATTTTCACATCGACTTCTTTCTTCTTCCTTCTGCGATAATTTCTTGTAATTCTGGATTAGCGATGGATGACAGTAACTGGGAATCAGCAGCAGCCAAAGCAGCGCGCAACTTTCCCTCAGTCAGTGCAGGATATTTCTCTAACACCTGCTGTTGAGTCCATCCCGCAGCAAAGAGCCCTAGCAAAAATTCTACAGACAATCGAGTTTCTGGGGCTGCTGGTTGACTTGTTGAAGCTTTCGGGTTTGGATTAATGAGCTTTCGCCAGTCCATTGTTTTACTTAAACGATTGGGGAAGATTCCGCCAATTATACTGCATTTGGGCACAGTAGAAACACGGGTCTTGTGGACTGACTTTGTAACAGTGCCACCGCAGGTCCTACCATTTTAGATTTTAGATTTTAGATTTTAGATTGGGCATCACTGATGAATTAAGGGTTTGAACCTTGGCTAGAGTCGCATTTTTTGCGAACTGGTGTCATTTCCCGATTTTGCGATTAAATTGTTATTACGATCGCAGTACAGCACTTTCTTATAGACTAGAGTAATGGGGTAGCGAGGGGGCGATCGCCCTTTTTCCTTTTGTCCGTTTCAATACCAAACCGCGTTAGCGAAAGCGTTGCGATCCGAAAGAAAGCCCGCCCCTACGGGGGCTACGCCAACGAAGAGGATCGCACTAAATCTCAACCCACGGTTCAACGAACTGTGCAACCCACAATACAACTACTTTAACTTCTTAAAACTATGGGAAAAAAGTCGAAAGCCAAAAAATCCCAGGTCAAAAAATCCAGTTTGCTTTGCACCAGACTGCAAGAAGCTCTCGATCGAGGCAGCAAAGTTTGGATTAAAACAAATAATAGCAGTTTTGGCGGCATCCCGATTAATTTGTTTGCGGACTTCGTGGAACTTTTGGTGATAGTTCCCCCTAACGAACAGGCGGAAAATATCGATGCTTACGGACAAGTTACGTGGCTGATTCGACTCTCTGATATTATTGCACTCGCTTATCCTACTGAATACTGGTCTAAAGATAGATTAGAAAGTTTGCTGCCACCTGATGCAGTTACTTCCGAAGTAGGAGATTAACTGTAAGGTGCGCTCTGATAGCACCCTACGTTTAGCCGAATGGTAAGTGGAAGGTGCGCCGAAGAGCACTTTACACTTACCATTTTATAAGCTGTTTTACCAGCGAAAATATAAACAACTCCGACCGATTTTTATCAGTTTAATTATTCGTTGCAAGCTGAAAGCTTCACTTTACAACGGCCACCCTCTAGTTCGCTGCAAGCGGCGAGAGCTTGAGCTTCTGCTGCTGATTTGTCGTCACCCCAGCCCGCACCTGCTCCTCCTTCGCCTAATGCGATCGCTCCACAATTATTGGTATTATAGGTCAGCGCTTCACAGTCGTCAGCACCTCCTGTTTCTTCATTGCAAGCGGCTACTGCTGCGTTTAGTGCGCCTCTCTGTGAATCATGATTCCAACTAATACCAGTGGCGCCAGAAGTCGCAGAATAAGCAGTAGCTCCATAGGTGGTCTGAGCTTTAGCTACCTGGGCTGACCCCAAAATAGGAAGTGTCAGAGCTGTCACTACAACCAACTTAGAAAAAAGCTTTGGCAGCATATTTACTTGAGATATTTACAAGGTTAAAATTCTATCCTCGCTCAATATTATATTAGGATATTCATTCGTGTCAAGAGTGTTTACAATTCTTTGTAGTGGCTTTAATTAAAAGTGCGTTATGTACAATAAGTAAGATTACGGAGGTCAATCCATTGGCAGATATTCGCAGAATTCTCAGCCAACTTGCGGCCAAAGAAGGGCAACTACTCGATACCCAATTCCTGGCTCCCTGCGTGCGCGGGGGAAGCGTGCGGATAAGAGTTAGCTCAATGGTTTATACTTTTCAACCGCAGCCACGCAGCTTTGAAGGATGGGCTATTTTTGCGCCAGTAAATGAGAAAATTGTTGCGGTAATTGAGGAGCCGATTTTGCCGCAAGTGGCCGAGTATTTGCAACTGCTCGTACCTGTTCGCTTGCACTTGGCTTGTGTGCTGCAAGGGCAAAGTTGGCTGGCTTATCCTGTTAACGAATCTGATGCTAAACAGCGCACAGGTGTTGCGAAACCCGTACCAGTTCATTTAGTAACTGAAGGTTCGCAATTTGAGCCGATTGTTGCGCGGTGGGACGGTCATTGTTTGTGGTTTGAAGAGATTGACAGGCGCGCCGATCCGCTGCCATCTGAAAAGTTGAAAGCAGCTTTAAAAAAGTTGATTTTGCCTCAAGAAGTTCGCTTCAAAGGGATGACACCGGAAATGCGAACAGTTTACGAATTGGTGTCCCGAAATATTAAAGGTTTCGATCCGAAAGTGCGGGAAGAAAAGCGCTTGCAGCGGGCGTTGAAAATGGGAGGCGGTGAATTGCGGGATTTTTTCGATCGCGAAAATTATTGGCTAGTTGAATGGACTAGCGGAACAGGAGAACACCACACTTCTGCGATCGCCAAAAATGACTTGACTGTTATGAGTGCTGGCATTTGTCTCAGCGGATTGGACAAAGACTTCGACTTGCAATCATTAGTTGGAGTAGTTGAAGATAGATAGGAAATAATGACTACTGACTACTGACTACTGACTACTGACCATGAGTATATTTTTTCACGAACAACTTTACAGAAGTGCCGCAGTGATGTCGCAGATCAAAAATTTTCCGGTAACGGTGTGCGGCGCGGGCGCTTTGGGTGCGAATATTACAGAAAGTCTGGCGCGATCGGGCTTTTGTCAGTTAAAAGTCATCGATCGCGATCGCATCGAGGAACGCAACCTTTCCACTCAACCCTATTATCGATCGGACATCGGCGCATTCAAAGCCAAAATTCTCGCCAACAACCTCTACCGCGCTTTGGGAGTCAGCATTGACGCGCACTCAAAAGAATTGACACCCGCAAATGTCGATCGGCTGCTTGCCAACAGCGCCACAATCATCGATACTTTTGATAACAGTGTCGGGCGGCAAGCAGTCAAGGATTACTGTGCGAGTGTCTCCCTTCCCTGCGTGCACGTCGGATTAGCTGCCGATTACTCCGAAATAATTTGGAACCAACACTATCGGGTTCCTTCAGCGACGAATGATGACGTTTGCGATTACCCGCTGGCGCGAAACTTGGTAATCCTGACAGTTGCAGTTGCCTGCGAAGTTATTGTTACCTTTGCTGCTACCAAACAGCAACAAAATTTAACTTGCACGATCGGAGATTTTGCAGTAAAGCCACTTATATTGTAGAATGTCGGTTGACTGTTGCCAGAAACCAGGTGAATCGAGATTGGATGCCCCCATCCCAGAAACCCGGTTTCTCACCCTCAAACAATCGTCCAACTTGCAAAAAACGCTTGAGAAAATTAACAGGGAAAGTATGGTTGGATCGCAGACTTTTTATTATTTACTTGCAGTTCTGGGCTTATTAGTTTTGACTGGCGCAAATGCAGCAAACTATACAGCGGGCAGCGCAATTTGCCCCACTAATGATTGCCACGAACCAGTAGTAAGACACCATAAAAGGATTTTAAAATGTGGCTCGAAAGGGCACGATGTGAAGAAACTGCAAAAGTTGTTGAACGCGCGGGGCTTGTCCCGACACCCGATCGTAATTGATGGCGTTTTCGGTCCGACAACCGAAGATGCAGTGAAAAGATTTCAGCGGCAAGCTCATATTCCTGTAGACGGAGTTGTGGGAGGCAAAACTTGGGACAGATTGTTTGCTAGTTCGTAAATTTAAGCACTGGACAACAAAGGTTCCTAAGTCAGTCGATTTTAGATTTTAGATTTTAGATTTTAGATTTTAGATTTACTCGATAACAGATGAATCTGGAAGCTTAAACTCTGTAATCTAATTTTTTTTCTCGACCCTCGATAGCGTCGGAAAGCAAATACCTGTGTTTGGGTGGAGTCATCTTTGGTAATAATTAATCCCTGGGATTTGTAGTTGCATATTAAGTAGATTTTGTGCAACTACAGATACCTAAATTCCCATCAAGAATCAATCGCACACTAGATTGGTAATGAATGAAGTTTTAGATTTTTGGTTTGGTCGAGCGCACTCTCCTGAGTTTGGCAAAGTCCACAAGAAATGGTTTGAAAAAGATGCGGATTTTGATGCAGAAGTGCGATCGGGCTTTCTCCCGCAATACGAACTAGCCGCCTCCGGTCAACTCGACTCATGGCAAGATTCCCCCGAATACTGCCTAGCATTAATTATACTGCTCGATCAATTTCCGCGCAATATGTTTCGCGGAACGCCCCAAGCATTCGCCACAGACAGCAAAGCTTTAGCCACCGCCGAATACGCTATTAATCATAACTTCGATCGCGAATTGGTTACTGTACAAAAATGGTTTATTTATCTGCCTTTTGAACACAGCGAAAAATTAGAAAACCAGCAAAAATCTGTGGAACTATTTCGCCAACTCAGCGGCGAACCTGACAGCGATTCAGTCATTGAATACGCGCAGAAGCATTTGGAAATAATCGAACGTTTTGGGAGATTTCCCCACCGCAATGAAATTCTAGGACGCGAAACAACCCCCGAAGAAGCGGAATTTCTCAAACAACCCGGTTCTGGATTTTAAAGGGCGATCGCAAAATCTCGATCGTTCTGATATATTCGAGGTTGTAGAGGCGGTTTTAGCGCGCAATCACAACCAACAGCAGGCAATCTGTCTACAAAACCCGCCCCAACCCAGCGAATCTCAAATTGAATAGAAATTAGAAAAGAAGATCCATTGTTGATTCAACAAAAAGTAGACGCTGGTGAAGAATTTATTAATCCCCCCATCGTCACCCGCGATACTGCACCCGATAAATCCGGTTGTTCGCTTCCTCAGTAAATAGCAAACTCCCGTCAGGTAAAACCAGCAAACCAACCGGCCTTCCCCAAGTTGTCGGGCCCGACGGATCTGTGAGAAAACCAGTCAGAAAATCCTCATAATAACCTTGAGGGCGCCCGTTCGCGGCATTAAAAGGTACAAACACGATTTTATAACCAGTTCCAGCGTTCCGGTTCCAACTCCCGCGAAACGCCACAAATGCCCCGTTGAGAAATCTTTTGGGAAACGTTTTGCCGTCGTAAAACTGAAGCCCCAAAGCCGCCGAATGCGCCTGAAACAAAACGTCCGGCATTAATGTTTTAGTCGCTAAATCAGGTCGATCGCTATTGCCATTTCTGGAGTGGCGCGGGTCGAGCAAATTCGGCTTAAAATAAGTGTAAGGCCAGCCGTAAAACTCGCCTTGACGAATTCTTGTCAAGTAATCCGGCACCAAATCATCTCCCAAACCGTCGCGTTCGTTGACTGTCGTGTAGAGTTGATTGGTTTTTGGGTGAAAATCCAATCCCACCGGATTTCGTAAACCCGAAGCAAAAATTTGCTGGTTCTTGCCTTCCAAATTCATCACTTGAACAGACGCCCTCGGCAGCGGTTCGACATCGGCATTAGACTGCGATCCAACTGAGACGAAAAGCTTGCTGTTGTCGGGGGAAACGACAACATTTCGCGTCCAGTGTTGGTTGTAGCCACCGCCCGGTAAATCAGCAATTTTTTGACCAGTACCGGTCAATTGTTCCTGCCCTTTTGTGTAGGGAAATCGGCGAACTTCATCGGTATTTCCGAGGAAAAAATAGCGATCGGCAAAAGCCATGCCAAAGGGAATATTTAACCCGTTTTGAGCACTTGCAAAAGTCTTGCGAACCTCAGCAACGCCGTCGCCGTTGGCATCCCGCAACAGTGTAATCCGATTCTGCCGGGTTTCTGTTACCAAAACATCGCCTGTCGGCGTCAAAGCCAGCCATCGGGGAGCGTCTAAATTGTCAGCAAAAACGTTGACGACAAAGCCAGGAGGCACTCGCAGCACTGGCGATGCGGGAATCGGTATTACTTGAGGAGGTTTTGAGGCGCTTTCGCTGGCTCCTGGCCGCGGCAAAGAAGTAGCAACAATGCGGATTGGCTGCGGCGAAAGCGGTTTGGTCGGTACAATTTGATTTGTCCCAACATTTCCCAGCGGTGCACGGGAGGGAATTTGCGACACGGGGCCGTTGTCGCCCACAGCAGGGGCGATCGCATCTGTAGCTCGATCGCACGCAATCATCGGCAACAGCAGAATTAGTAGCAAGAAACGCAGGTAATACATAGCAGCGATTTCTCCACAATTGCTAGACAATTATATTATTCTAACTGCTATTAAACAGCGAAGCCACCGCGTGCGCGGTGACTTAATTTCGCTTACTCATACCAGTTGCAAAAAAAGAAGGCAACTGTAGGCCCGTGTTTCAAACCTTGAGCTTCATCAGTCAATCGATTTTAGATTTGCGATTTTAGATTGTTGATTGAAGAAAGCGATCCTACTAATAAATCCGGGGGGCCCGGATCAAATTGCTTGATTGTCATTGCCAATTTTCAATCGAAAATCGACAATCAAAAATCTAAAATCGTATAACCTAGGTCTACCAAAGTCCTCTCACAGGAGCCGGAGCCGGAGCCGGAGCCGGAATTGGACGGGGAGCCGGACGAGGAGCCGGAGCCGGAGCCGGACGAGGAGCCGGACGCGGTGGCGGTTCTGGAGCCGGACGCGGTGCCGGTGCTGGGGTTGCGGGACGAGCAACCGTTGTGGCGACCACCTTATAATCGGGGATCACCGCGATATTTTGGATCTGAGATCCGGCGACGGTGGCTCTGACTTTCATTCCCGGTACTAAGCCAATAATTCTCAGGACGCATCTTTGAATCCTGAGAGTCCTGTACGGCGCGCTTTCTTCGCGAATAGTTACTACATCGCCGACAATACTTTTGACAAAACCGACAATGGTTGTAGTGTTTGCTGTTGTGGTGGTCTGCGTTTGGGCTATTTGAGTTGCAGGGTTAGCCATCGCAGGATTTACTGAGACCGCCGAAATTACCACCGACAGTGTTGCACCTGTCAATAATTTGATGTTCTGAAGACGCATTGAAACCTCACATTAACTGCTATTCAGGGTCGGGTTTGCTTCCGCTGCACGAAAGTCCCAACTTCTATACCTAATCCAGTTTAATCCCCAGAGTAGGAAATTTATGACAATCTCAAAAAAAGATTATCGAACAAGTATTGAAAGACTAAATTTTACATCATAAGTTCCCGATTTACAACAAGTTCAGCGGTTTGCATCTCTAGAGTGTTGCCGTGATATATTGAGTTTATTCGATCGACCGTTGCAGTTTTTTTCCGCCCACCTAACTGTTGCTGGGGGGAACTCTACCCAAAGACAGATTGTGCTTGCCGGATACAGCAGCGCCATAGTTTGAATACTCGATCGCCAGTCGGCCATTACTAAAAAATCCAATTAGTCGGAGGGAAAACTTAATCATTTTCTTGCAAGATTTACCCATAAACCGGGTTTTTTAACGACATTCTATTGCGTAACTCCACTGAGCTACTTATAAAAACCTTGTTGTTTTGGTATTATTGCTTAAGCTTTGTGTTGAGCTACAAGTTATCAGTGGTGAAATTTCAACTAAAAACTGTACAGCGCAGTTGCCGTCAAAAAGCCATCTCAAAAATTTTCTCATCAGGTGCGGTTGGCGGATAATTAGATAGGAACTTTGTAGGAAATGCTGGTGAGGAGTTTAGCGAAGAAAACAATGGTGAAGAGCAAATTTTCGTTTAACAAGTTAATTGTACTGAGCTTGAGTGCAGCCGCGCTGTCGGTCGGCCTACAGCAGCAGGCGACTGCCGAATTGGTGGCTAATTCAAGTAATAGTGCGATCGCAGCGCAGCGGCCCACATCCGAGACACAATTGCCGAATCTTGGAACCCCAGAACTGCCGCCCTTGGGAGAACCATTTCGTTATATTCCCCAGGAACCAAAGCCTGCGGTAAATCCTATTGAGGAAGTACGTTTAGTCCTGAAATTGCGAGAACGCCGCGTCTATGTTTACCGACAAAATAAGGTGCAAACCAGTTTCCCGGTTGCTGTGGGAAAAGGCGGGTGGGAAACTCCTACAGGCAATTTTAAAGTGATGCAAATGATCAAAGATCCAGTTTGGCAAAATCCTTGGACAGGAGAACTTATTCCTGCTGGGCCAGATAATCCATTAGGGAGTAGGTGGATGGGATTTTGGACGGATGGCAAGAATGTGATTGGTTTTCATGGTACTCCGAATCCAGAGTCGATCGGGGGGGCGGCTTCTCACGGTTGTGTCAGAATGTTTGACAAAGACGCACAGGCTTTATTTGAGAAAGTCGCAGTTGGCACACCGGTGATAGTTGAGCATTAGTTATTCCGAGGTTGGGGTGCATAAAAACAAATGAACAGGCAAGATGCCTGTTCCACAAAGACTTAAATTTGGTTGTGGGCTGGGCATCATGCCCGCCCATGAAAGACTTATTGATAATGCAGCTATTGGGTGAGTTAAAACTTACATTTTGCACCCCCCTCAGCAACAGGCTTTTTGGCCTGTTCCACAAAGAGTTAAATAGATTGCTGATATTTTTCCAGCAACTCCGGGATGTAATCGTACCCATCAACACCGATCGCCGGAATGATATTCGCTCGACTTTTAGCCAAAGCTTGTTTAAAAGATTCAGCCCCCATTTGACCCCGCAAAATAGTCAACAAGCCAGCCGATTGACGCCACTCCATCGCACCAATTTGCTCCAAAGTATACATCCCCAAACTGCCAGCAAATATGGCTTTTTCTAGTGAGTTGATTCTGTAATAAGCTTGAGCCAAGTAAGCCAAATTCAGACCTTGCAAATATAAATCCCCTGAGAATTGAGCCGCTTGCCAACCTTTGAGCAAATATTCGATCGCAGCTTCAGCATTTTCCAGGGCAATTTTAGCGATACCGAGACTGCTGGAACAAAAAGCTTGACTTTGGCGATCGCCCAATTTTTCCGATAGCAACAAACCTTGTTCCAAATAGCCGATCGCACTCTCGTAAACCTCCGGTTCCACCTCCTCCAACTGCCGCGCTTGAAACACTTCACTGTAACCCAAATTAGCCAGAGCATTTGCCTCGCCTTGTCGCTCTCCCGCTTGTCGTGCCATAATTAAAGCCCGCTGGCTGTAATTAATCGCTTCCTGATAATTTTTTTGAGCAACATAGTTGCGGCTGATGTGATTGAGATTGGCAACTTCGCAAGCTTTGTCTCCTTCGGTACGGGCAATTTCCAGCGCTTGCTTGTGCAACAAGATCGATCGCTCGTAAGCCCCAGCCGCCTGCATCGAATAACCCAAAAGCGTCAGAATTCGAGCTTTTGCTTGAGTGCCTTCAACTCGCCGCAGCGGTTCATCTAAATAATCCAAAGTATGACGCAGAGCTTTACCATCAAATGAAGCAAAAATTCCCCCGTAAAGCGGAAAGTATTCTCGTTGAGAAAAAGCCCGCAAAATTTGCAAAGTTACTTGAAAACAAGCATTGGCTAACTGCTCCCCGCTCTTGGTAGAATTATTAAACCCACTAGCTAGCTGACTCCAAATTACCGCAAAAGTAATGTAAGTAGAAATAGAAGCTTTTGTTGACACTTTGGAATCGTAAACTTGCTTGTCAAACCATGTCGCCAACGCCCGCTGCAAGCACTGCAAAATAATCGCTAATTCCACCAATATGCCTAAATCTAAATTCGATTGCTGGGCTGCGAATTGAACTACAGATTCACCGATCGCAATAGTATTCAAAAGAGCCTGGGGAAAGGGACTGTTAACTTTTTTTGCCCAAAAAGCCCAAGGCCCATTTTGTTCGGGACTACCGGCAAATCCTAGCTGCTGCGGCTGATAAATCCAGCCCACAAGTTCCGGTTCCAAACGCTGCCAAGATTCTAAACCTTTGGCGATGCCGGCGGTGATTTGCTGCAAATCTTGTTCGGTTTCGGGATTGGCAGTTTGCAGCATTTGTTGGTGCAGAGATTTGGCTAATTGCTGCAATTGATCTAGAGTCAGCGGATGTTCTTTATTCGGATCAATTACTTGCAATAATGCCAAGAGGCGGGCATTAGATTCAGCACTAACGATTTGTTGGATTGAGGAGGCAATTGCGCGATCGACGCGGTTATCTTTCTGCCAACGTTCCCATTCTCCTTGGATGGTTTTGAGAGCTCTGAGGGTGCGATTTGCCTTTGCTTGTTTGATTTCGTCTTTTTCATTTCTGAGTTGATTTTCGGCGGCATCAAGGCGTTCGCCGAAACAGCGTTCAAAGATTTCGCCAGTACCGGTACTAATGTCTTGCACCAGCATTTGATAAACTTGTTCTTTGGAGCGAATTTGACCTTTGAGGGTGATTTCGACAATTTTGTCGATTAGGGCTAGGTAGCGATCGCGCAGTGAGGTAGAGTCTGGCATAATTTATTTTTAGTTAATAAGTTTTTATGGACAGCGCTTGCAGCTTGCACCATTTCATGCTGCTATTTAATTTTACAGCTCATCTGGATTAATGCCCATTGCTCTGAGGCGATCGGCTAAACGATTTGCTCGCTGACTTTCTAATTGAGCTCGCTGACTTTCTGATTCGGCTCGCTGACTTTCTAATTCGGCTCGCTGCCTTTCAAACTCCTCTGGAGTCAGAACCCAATCGCCACTGACATCGTACCAACGCAGCCACAACCTCGAACAACCTTGATAACAACCTTCCCACAAACCTATACCTAATTCTAATTCCGGTATCCAGAATCTGGGTTCGGTTAAAACTTGTTCGCGGTAACGATTGCTAATCAAACGAAATACTCTCAGTTGATTGTTGTACCGACTGAAAACAAAGTAGTAAGGAATCTGCAAAATCTGTTCGTAAACTCGCCACTTAGTAGGCGGTTTATTTCGGGATTCTTCTGTAATTCCTAAATCCTCATCTTCAGTTCCAGGTGATAGCAGTTCTATTACTACCAGAGGACTGACATTTTCTTGCCACATCACGTAGCTGAGGCGTAATTCGTCACCTCGATAAAATCTCGGAACCCCCAAGACGACAAACCAATCAGGTCTTTTGTACCAATTGAGATGGTTAGAATCGTAGTAGAGATTAAGGTCTCTCGCTATAAATATTTGTTCTGGCGGATGGTTTGCGGGGCGACAGGTTAAACGCAGCAGTTCAGGTTGAAAGTCGTGGAATTCGTCAGGCAAACCGGGTTCCTCCGGGTCTTCACTGGGTAAATCATACATCGTAGGGAGGACTTTTGTTTGGGAAGGTGGCGAATCCGGTTCGTACATCGTCATAAGATTACCCAGGCGAGACGGCTTGAGGAGATTGAAGCGGTACGGTAATTGTAATATTATAGCGCGATGTGATTTCTTGCGGCAGAAAGTCAGTATCTTTTGGACCGGGAATTTTATCGAGATAGCAATTTTTTACGGCTAACAGAAAGCCTGCGATCGCTTCTGATTAATTTTGGGAGTCGGCTACCTTCAATAAATCTTGCCATTAACTCTCATCGTTGCCGTTAATATCTAGCGGTGTAATCGCTGACTTCATCCTCTGTTACGCTGCGGTTTGTTCGGTTTAAATAGTGCAGTATTTACTCAAAAATACTAGCGGGTGAATTGCCTTGTGCTGTGCCTTTTTTCTTGGCAATGAGTTGTTTGGTATAGAGTTTTGCTAGCAAAACGGTGATGTTTCTGACGCCGACTATTTCGATTTTAAGGTTTGGTAGATTTTGAGCAGCCACAGTGGGCGGATGCCAAAGATTCGGAAGAGGAAAAACAAGTAAATTTCCCAGATGTAGGGACTTTTTGGAAGTGATTTGATGCAGTGGCAATTGCTTGGTTCAGCTTTGAGAGCATTGATGTATACACGGAGATTTGCGATTTTTGGTTGTGACAAATTAGCTTTAGGTTCATCCAAAATTTTTAAGGCTGATTCTAGGTTTGATACAGCCTGATTTAACTCCGGTGAGGTTAGCGTCTTTGCTTTTTCTTGAAGGTGAAGAGCAATACTTAGCAAGACAGGGGCCGCAGGGCTACGCAGATTGGCATCGGAGTCTTTCAGCAGCGGAACTATTTGTGGCACAACAGTTTTAGCTCCTGCACCAATCGTCCCCAAAGCAGAGGCTGCACTACCTACGCACATTTGGATTGGAGTCTTTCAGCAAGACTATTAGCTGCGGCAATGCAGTTTAAGCTTTTGCACGGATTTTATTCAAAGCAGAGGCTGTACTACTACGCACATTTGGATTGGAGTCTTTCAGCAAGACAATTAGCTGCGGCAGTGCAGTTTTAGCTTCTGCACCGAAACTTCCCAAAGCATTGGTTGCACTACTACGCACAGTTGCATCTGAGTCTTGAAGCAGGGAAATTAGCTGTGGTAGTGCAGTTTCAACTTCTGCACGCATCCTTGCCAAAGCATAGTCTGCACGGCTACGCACAGTGGCATCGGAGTCTTTCAGCAACAGAATTAGCTGCGGCACAGCAGTTTTAGCTTCTGCACCCATCTTTCCCAAAGCATTGGCTGCACGGCTACGCACAGTTGCATCGGAGTCTTTCAGCAACAGAATTAGGTGCGGCACAGCAGTTTTAGCTTCTGCACCTATCCTGCCCAAAGCATAGTCAGCACGGCTACGCACAGTGGCATCGGAGTCTTTCAGCAACAGAATTAGCTGCGGCACAGCAATTTTAGTTTCTGCACCAACCGACACATCTGAGTCTTTCAAGGTTTTGACAAAGGCAGGAATAGCAGGAAGACCGATTTGTCTTAGAACCTCAGCAGCACTCTGAGCGACTGACAAATTCTGATCCTGCAAAGCTTCCATCCTATCAGGGATGGCTGGTTCACCTATTTTTCGTAACAGCTTAATAGCTGGATCAAGTGCTATTTCATCGTTAATATTTAACTTCTCGGTGAGGAAGGCAATCTGTTTGGGATTAGCTGTGGGTTCCTCCCCAATTCCAGTCGCAGCATTGCGAGTCAACAGCAAAGGCGATGTGAAAGATAGAAACGAGAGGGCAATTACGGCAGCTAATCTGTGTCGGTAGTGCTTCGTCATGGGCTAGAATCCTTGTGTTTGATGAGCCGTCTCAGCCATTTGAATAATTGTGTATACATTCTCATCAAACTGTTTCAGGACTCCGGGCGATCTAAATTTGTGCTTGCCCGTGGTGCAATCGATCGCCCTAAATACTGCTTAAAAAGGGTGACTTTAAGAACATTCGGCAGTCTAAGGCATAATTAGATATCTTATATTCGTTCTATGATGTGTTTATGATTTCCGAACCCCTTACCCTCTCAACAAGCAATCCTGTTTTAGCGGCAAAAGGATTAACTCGTCGTTTTGGTGGTTTAATTGCTGTAAACAACGTATCTTTTACAGTTGAAAAACACGAAATTTTTGGATTAATCGGCCCTAACGGCGCGGGCAAGACAACTCTATTTAATCTAATGACTGGACTGATACCTGCTTCTAGTGGCAACCTGATTTATCAAAATGAAAATATTTCCCAATTGAAGCCTTATCAAATTGCTAATAAAGGTATTGCCAGAACTTTTCAAAATATCCGGTTGTTTGGGGAACTTTCTGCTGTGGAAAATGTGGCGATCGCCCGACACATCCACAGTCGATCGGGCAATCCAGTTTTATCCGTGCTGGCGGGGATTTTCGGCTTGCCAGCATCTAACGCAATGGAACGCAAAACCCAGCGAAAAGCCTTAGAATTGTTGGATTTAGTCGGATTGGGCGATCGCGCGGGCGAACAAGCCAAAAACTTGCCCTACGGCGACCAGAGGCGCTTAGAAATTGCCCGCGCTTTAGCCCTAGAACCGCAAATACTCTTGTTAGATGAACCTGCCGCGGGGATGAATCCCAATGAAAAGCATAAATTAAGCGAATTTATCCGAGAAATACGCCAGCAATTCAATTTAACTGTAATATTGATCGAGCATCATGTACCGCTAGTTATGGGATTGTGCGATCGGATTGCCGTGTTGCATTTCGGTCAGCTTATTGCTTTGGGAGAACCTGCTGTTGTGAGGAATGACCCGGCGGTAATTGAGGCTTATTTGGGAGATGAAACGTAAAAAATATAAATGTTTGCCTGCTCTGACGGGAAACGAGTAAAATTAATAGTTAGCCTTAAATGAATCTTCCAGCCATCTGAAGAGTAATTCAGCTATGAGCCAGGTTTCAACCCCTGGCCCACTGCTAGAAAAGAGACAGTTTTGTTATCAAAAATCCCGTCAAACAAAATGCAACATAGCCCACCTAAAACAAACAAAAACATCCTCTTAGAACTCAAAAATGTTTCTGTAAATTATGGCGGAATTCAAGCCATACAAAATATTGATCTCACGATTAATGCAGGCGAGGTTGTCAGTCTCATCGGTGCCAACGGTGCGGGCAAAAGTACCACCCTGAGAGCGATTTCCAAAATAGTTAATTTGCGGCAAGGACAAATTCTTTATAGCGGGCGCGATATTAGCCGCCGTCAAGCTCACGAAGTTGTGAAATTGGGAATCGCCCACAGTCCCGAAGGGCGGCGGGTTTTGGCCCAGCAAACGGTGTTAACTAACTTGGAATTGGGGGCCTATATTCGATCGGACTCAGCGGCAGTAAAAGCCGATTTAGAGCGCCAATTTGAGATATTTCCGCGCTTAGCAGAAAGGCGCCGCCAGCTAGCAGGAACCCTCAGCGGTGGGGAACAGCAAATGTTGGCGATCGCCCGCGCGTTGATGTCGCGCCCTAAACTGCTATTATTAGACGAGCCTAGTTTAGGCTTAGCACCTGCGATCGTCAAAGAAATTTTTGCAATCATTCAAAACCTCCGCTCCACGGGCGTTACAATCCTTTTAGTGGAACAAAACGCCAGTTTAGCGCTGCAAATTGCCGATCGGGGTTACGTGCTAGAAGCTGGTAATATTACCCTCACAGGTATTGGAGCAGATTTGCTAAACGACGAGCGAGTCAGGAGCGCATATTTAGGTTGACTTGGTTAATTTTTGGAATCTTGACCGCTTTCTTTGAAGCCGTCAAAGACGTTTTTGGCAAACAAAACCTCAAAAAAAGTGACGAATATGTTGTAGCTTGGTCTCTCTCATTTTTTTCAGTCATCTTTTTGATTCCCTGGGTATTTTATACAGGAATTCCGCCATTAAACTCTCAATTTTGGCTCGCTCTATTAATCGGAGGTAGCATCAACGCTGTCACATCCCTCCTCTACATCAAAGCCATTAAAGTATCAGATTTATCCCTCACACTACCGCTGGTAGCTTTGACACCATTATTCATGTTGGTAACTTCACCGCTAATTGTCGGTGAATATCCCAAACTTTTTGACTATATTGGCATTTTACTAATCGTAGTAGGCTCTTATTTATTAAATATAAAAGAGAAACATAAAGGATATTTAGCCCCATTCAAAGCACTGCTGGATGAACCTGGGCCCAAATTGATGTTAATTGTCGCATTACTATGGAGTATTGCCTCCAATTTTGACAAAATAGGAGTTACAAATTCATCCCCTGTTTTTTGGGTATTCTCTTTGTTTGGTACAATCACTGTCTTGCTACTACCAGTTTTATTGTACAAAACCCCAAATTCAGGAGAAAAAATTCTCAAACAATTACCCATGCTAGCTGCTATGGGGTCTTTCAATGCTATTGCAGTGCTTTTTCAAATGCAAGCTTTGACATTAACTTTGGTAGTGCAAGTGATCGCGATTAAGCGCACTAGCGTGTTAATGGGTGTATTGTTCGGTCATTTCATTTTTAAGGAAAAAGATATTCAGCAAAGATTATTAGGGGCCGGAATCATGATTTTAGGAGTTTTATTTATCAGTTTATAGGTTGAGATTTCGGGGACTTTGAGGCTCATTCTCACCCCGAATGTAGGGACGGTGCGCCCGTGTTGGCCCTCTCTCGGTTGGGCGGGAATGACCGGGTTGGGAAACAGGCCCTAGTCTTTATTTACGTATAAGTCATGTTATACTCAAGGCGATCGCACTTTCTCTCACTATTTATTAAAATAAAAAAAATTAATGCACAAAATAGCAGCCACACCCGGAGGTTGGAACCCTGAATCAGAAGGAGTAATTTTTATTCAGCAAACCCCAGCACCAATAGTATTTATTAGTGCTGCTGACACCGACATTCAAACTCTCGCAGCGGCGGCATCCAAAATGCCGGCAGCATTCCCCAAAGTGCGCGCTGTAAACCTGCTTCAATTGCAGCAACAACTAACAATTGACACTTATGCCGAAGAAGTTTTAGAACGCGCCGAGGTCATAATCTTAAGACTTTTAGGAGGGCGTTCTTATTGGTCTTACGGGTTAGAGATTCTGCGGGAAACGGTGCAAAAAACTAACGCCTCACTGATTGTAATGCCGGGAGAAGACAGTCCCGACCCTGATTTAATCAGCCATTCCAATGTATCGCTGTCAGCAGTAAATCAACTTTGGCGCTATTTTACAGAAGGTGGAGTCCAAAACCTTGTTAATGCACTCCAATTTGCTGCCGATACTTGCCTAAAAACTGCTTATAATCCGCCCCTACCTCAAACAGTTTCCCGCGTCGGAATTTATGATTGGAAAAAGCAAATTGAATCGTCTCCAACTTGCGGACACGGGGATATTAGTTCTACATCTAAAGTCGGGATTTTATTTTATCGCGCTCATTACTTATCAGGAAACTTAGCACCAATTGATGCACTTTGTCAAGCTCTAGCAGAGCGAAACTTAGTACCAGTTCCCGTCTTTGTGTCTTCTCTACGTGAACCAGATTTGCAAATAGAATTGCTGGAATATTTTCAACCCAAAGAATCAGAACCTATTCAATTATTGCTCAACACTACAAGTTTTGCAGTCTCCGGTTTTAGCAGCCAAGAACCGGAACAAAATAGTTTAAAATCCTTAGATGTCCCTGTATTGCAAGCAATCTTCAGCGGCGGCGGTTTGGGACAGTGGGAAACTGAATTACAAGGACTTTCTCCCCGCGATGTGGCGATGAATGTAGCATTGCCGGAAGTAGACGGAAAAATTATTACTAGGGCTGTTTCTTTTAAAGCGGTACAGACTTGGAACAGCGAATTAGAAACAGATGTAGTAGGCTATGTAGCAGCGGGCGATCGCATTTCATTTGTAGCAGATTTAACCGCGAATTGGGTGAAGATGAAACAAACCCCAGCCACTAACAGACGCATCGCCATAATTCTCGCAAATTATCCCACCCGCAACGCCCGCTTAGCCAACGGCGTCGGCTTAGATACGCCCGCTAGCTGTGTCGAAATCCTCAAAGCTATGCAGCAAGCAGGCTATCAAATTGAAAACATCCCTGCTAACGGCAACGAGTTAATTGAACTCCTGACTTCGGGCGTGACAAATGACCCGGAAGGACGCGAATTGCGGCCTGTTCATCAATCTTTGGATTTGGCAGAATATGAAGAATATTTTGCGAGTTTGCCCCAGGAAGTGCAAGAGGGAATTTGTAAAAGATGGGGGCTTCCGGGCAGCTATGCACAAGACTTTATAAGTAACAATAGGTCTTTTCCGATTCCGGGGATTCAGTTTGGGAATGTGTTTGTAGGAATTCAACCGTCGCGGGGATATGAAATTGACCCCGCATTAAATTATCACGCCCCAGACTTAGAACCAACTCACAATTATTTAGCTTACTATTATTGGCTGCGCGAAAAGTTGGGAATTGACGCTATAATTCATGCTGGAAAACACGGAAATTTAGAATGGCTTCCCGGTAAAAGTATAGCCTTGTCTAACAAATGTTATCCAGAAGTAGCGTTAGGGGCGTTGCCGAATTTTTATCCGTTCATTGTCAACGATCCGGGGGAAGGTTCCCAAGCAAAAAGACGATCGCAAGCTGTGATTATCGACCACCTGACACCGCCGATGACTCGCGCCGAACTCTACGGGCCTTTGCAGCAGTTGGAAACCTTAATTGACGAGTATTGCGAAGCCCAAAGTTTAGATCCGTCCAGATTGCCCATGATTCGCGATCGCATTCTCGCCCTCACCAACAAAGAAAACTTAGATAAAGACTTAGGAATACAACTAAATAAATCGGAATTTACAGAATTTATCACCCGCACAGATGGCTATCTTTGCGAACTCAAAGAATCCCAAATTCGTGACGGATTGCACATTTTCGGGCAGTGTCCCGAAGGTAGACAGTTGAGAGATTTGATAATTGCGATCGCCCGCCATCCCACCAACGGGCGATCGGGCCTAACCCGCGCCCTAGCAGAAGACTCAGGCTACGATTTCGACCCTTTAACCTGCGATCCAACGTCGATAATTCAGCACCGTACAGCAGGTGATTTAACAGCAGAACTCGAAGAAAAAGCCGCTGAATTAGTAGATAGCTTAATCGAAAATATCCGCGTTTATCCGCGTTTATCTGCGGTTAAAAATATCCAACAAATAGGAGAAGCAACCCAACAAGAATTAGAGTGGATAAATAACTATCTTTTACCTTCCCTCCTCCAAACAAACCAAGAAATTACCAACCTTTTGCGCGGATTAGATGGGCGGCACATACCAAGCGGCGCATCCGGCGCGCCCACTCGCGGCAGACCAGATGTATTGCCCACCGGTCGCAATTTTTACTCAGTAGATATCCGCGCCATTCCCACAGAAACCGCCTGGAGAGTTGGCAGAGTTGCTGCTGAAAATTTAATCGAAAGATACACCCAAGAAAATGGCGAATATCCGAAAACTTTGGGTTTGTCAGTGTGGGGAACATCCACCATGCGGACGGGGGGAGACGACATCGCCGAAGCCTTGGCACTGATAGGAGTTCAACCAGTTTGGGATGGCCCTTCGCGCCGGGTTGTAGATTTTGAAATCTTGCCCGTTTCTGTGTTGGGGCGACCGCGCGTTGATGTTACTTTGCGAATTTCTGGCTTTTTCCGCGATGCTTTTTTTAATTTAATTGATTTGTTTGACAGTGCGGTAAAAGCTGTGGCTGATTTAGAGGAATCGGCAGAAGACAACCCTTTAGCAGCACAAGTTAAGGAAGAGATTTTGTATTGGGAATCTACAGGTTTGAGTCAGGAAGCGGCGCAAGGGCGATCGCAATTTCGAGTGTTTGGCTCAAAACCAGGTGCTTACGGCGCAGGACTTCAAGGCATAATTGAAGCTCAAAACTGGACAGACGACAGCGATTTAGCAAAAGCTTACATTAATTGGAGCAGTTACGCCTATACAAGTACCCCCCCAACCCCCCCTTATCAAGGGGGGGCTAAATCTAATTCTTCTCCTTTACAAGGAGGGGCTAATTCCAACTCTTGTCCCCCCCCTTTACAAGGGGGGGCTAGGGGGGGTGAATGGGGATGTTCTGCACCCGAAGCATTTGAAAAACGCCTCGGCCAAATGCAAATAGTTCTGCAAAACCAAGACAACCGCGAACACGACATCCTCGACTCGGATGATTATTATCAATTCCAAGGCGGAATGACGGCCACAATTCGCAATTTGCAAGGCAAAAATCCTGAAACCTATTTCGGCGACAACTCGATTCCCGAAAATCCGAAAGTGCGGCAACTGAGAGAAGAAATTGCGCGGGTTTATCGCAGCAGGGCTGTAAATCCCAAATGGATAGAAGGTGCGATGCGACACGGTTATAAAGGTGCATTTGAAATTGCAGCAACTGTTGATTTTTTGTTTGCTTACGATGCTACGGCAAATTGTGTAGAGGATTTTATGTATGAAGGAATCGCAGAGGCTTACATTTTTGATGAGAAAGTGCAGGCATTTATTCAAGAAAACAATCCTTGGGCACTGCGAGATATGGCGGAAAGATTGCTAGAAGCTCGTCAGCGCGGGTTGTGGGAGAGTGCGAACCAGGATACATTGGATAAATTGAGGTCGATCGCCCTGCAAGCCGAAGCAGTTATCGAATCCCATACATAAATACTCAAAAGTCACGATCGCGGCGGCAGACGAATGGGCAGTTTGCGGTAATATCTAGTAATGTTTCGCGATCGCTGAAAGCTTTATGATTCGCCGCTACATTGCTAGCATCAGCACCAGCATCCTCAAACGTACCTGCGCCGCAGCCGCTGTATTAGCCGTAACTTTGGGATGTTCGTCAACGAAGCCGCCCAACACCGCAGCGCCATCGGGTTCGATCGACGAATCCGCAGTCCTAGCGCAGTCCCCAACGTCTTTGTTAGCTCAAAACCGCAACAAAACCAGAAAAACCCTCAGCCTTCCCTCTTGCCCGCAAAACGATGCCTTCACGGAGTCAGTTAACTTTGCCACCCAAGCTTCTAATTTGGCTCAATCAGCCAATTCAAAACAAGACTGGGACGAAGTAGCCGCCCTGTGGGTGCAGGCCGTCGCTTGGATGCAAGCCGTTCCCCCCGGCAGTCCCAGACGTGCGTTTGCGGAGAAAAAAGTAATCGAGTACATGAGAAACCTGGTTTATTCCCAGCAGCAAGCGAGCGCAACCAGATCGCAAGCCAGTACAGTCAGCTTCAGCAGCGATTTGCTAAACGAACAACTACAACTTTACCTATCCTACGTTGCTGCAGTCGGCCCACCAGATGTTTTGATTGTCGGCAGTTCCCGCGCATTGCAGGGGGTCGATCCCAGACAGCTAAAACAATCTTTGGCCCAAAGGGGCCGTCCGGGCTTAAAAGTATTTAACTTTTCAGTCAATGGCGCAACTGCACAAGTAGTTGACTTTCAACTGCGGCGGCTTTTGCAGCCCGGTCATTTGCCTCAAATGATTGTCTGGGCCGATGGTGTGCGGGCATTTAACAGCGGCCGGGACGATCGCACTTTTAATTCGATCGTCGATTCTGAAGGCAGTCAACTTTTAGCCGCAGGCGTTCGCCCCGAACTAGAGTTGGATGAACCGAATGTGATTCCCGAGTGTTACAGATTCCCGCAGCCATGCGATAACAACACTTTCCGCAAAGCATTGGCATCTGTCGATCGACCTTTCAGGGGCGGGGAAGATGCCCAACCCCTATTCCCCACAATCAAATCCCTGTCGAGTGGAACGGGCATCTTGCCCATTGCTGACACCCACCCCCCAATCAAATCCCTGTCGAGTGGAACGGGCATCTTGCCCGTTGCCTCAAATGCTACAAGATATGAGTTAAAACCGATCGCAGCGAATGCAGCAACTCATAAAGCACAATTGATTCCAGTTTCGCGACGCACAACAGTAGCCATCAGACAACTCAACCAATTGGCAGAATCGATCGACTCCAACGGATTCATGGCAATGTCGGGCAAGTACAATCCCAACACTTATTATCGAGAACGCGCTTACGTTTCAGGTCAGTACGATGGCGACTACAAAAACTTCAACCTCGGAGGCAAACAAGCAGTAGCCTTTAACTCAGTTGTAGCATTTACCAAAGCTCGCAAAATTCCCCTAATTTTCGTCAATTTACCCCTCACCAACGACTACTTAGACGGAACTCGCCTGCGGGCAGAACAGCAGTTCCGGCAACGAATGCAGCAACTCTCGCGGCAAAAAGGCTTCGCTTTCCGCGACTTTTCGCAGCGGTGGCCGGGCCGCAATGACTATTTTGTTGACCCCAGTCACCTCAACCGCTTTGGGGCGAGTGCAGTTTCTAGCCTACTCGCGGCCGACTCCAGCATTACATGGCCCCGCCCGAAATCCCGAGGTATGGAAGGGTAATACAATTTTCGATTAAAGAATGGGGAATTTTTCTCGTTACCAGGCTCTGCCTGGTAACGCAGATCCAGCTTTCTATTGAGGAAAGAAATTTCCGTCACAAACAGTTTATTGGAGTGCCTGTTGTAGTTCCCCTTGTAGAGTGTTTGGCAATGTCTCCAAGTGAATGCCCTGGAGCTGAGCGACCTTACGCAGTTGCTCACCAAACTGTATGCTGAGTGGTTCAGCAGTGAGTTCTTGACCTGGAGAACCGCCTTTGGCTCGATAGACGGTGATTTGCAGATCCGGTAGAGATGCCAAGGAGATATCCTGCTGCGGAATCCGAACCGTAAATTCATCGCTCGATAGCTCAGTGATATGATGCATCTGCTGTTCTGGAAGACCATCAGGATATGGTAGTCCTCGCACTTCACCCAGTGTGGGGAGCGAGCCAACCGCTATTAGCGTCTGACCAGAGTTGACTTCATAGAGTACCTCACCTTGTAAGTGCTTCTCCATAGTCAGGGAACCTTCCACTGCACGTACACCAATGACAGAAAGTTCTCCGTTCTCAATGTGCAAACGCAAACGAATATATTTCTCTTGAGCCAACTGCTGCTGCATGAGCTTGTCTGATTGCTCTACTTGGTCTGGTCTAGCCTGGGTTTCCAACGATACTGGAGCCATCAATCCCATACCCTCTTCTTCTGATATGGCTGACATGAAGCTCAGACCTTCGCTACCAGGTTCTGGCTGGCTGGGCATGACTCCCGGTTGAATTTGGGCTACCTCACTCATCTGAGGAAGTTGAACGTTCTCTCTGGAGGAAGGCAGTTCCTCTTCCTTCCTAGATTTGGATGTCAATTTATCAATCATGGTTAGGCTCCTTCTTATTACCAATTGCGACCGTAGCGATAGTTGTGAATCCAGCGGTAGTAAATTTTCTGGAGTGAGAGGACGGGATTTGCTCGGATCATGCCAAACCAGTTTTGGTTATGAACAAATAGATCGCGCTTGCCAGCAACTCCCTCGTAATTACAAGGAATAAACTGGTCAACTGCTCCTAAATTCCATTCGCCGACCCAATCCTCAACCCAATTAGAGCTTAGAGCAGAACCATTGGAAATCATCGTTCCAAGGTATTCCCGCGACCAGTCTTTGCAGTTGTATACAAAGAGATCGACTTTGCCATCACCATTGATATCGGCAAGGTAGTGAGAGTCATTTTTACGCATCTGCCAACCAGGAACGGTGTCATCATAACGCTTCACCATGTTCAGGACAGCACCATTCGAGCTGAGCATCCCCAGGTATGCCATCGACCAGTCCTGCCCATTGAAGATATACAGATCCGCTTTCCCATCTCCGTTGAAGTCACCCACATAGTGCTGGTCATTGGGTTTCATTTGCCAGCCCGGTAGAGTATTGTCATAACGCTTCACCATGGATAGGAAGGTACTCTGTGAACGCAGAATGCCTAAATACGGTATGGACCAGTCTGAGCCATTGAACACCCACAAGTCTTCTTTTCCATCTCCGTCGAAGTCACCCACGTAATGCCGATCGTTCTTGCCCATCTGCCAACTGGGGAGGCTACCGTCGTAGCGTTTCACCAGGGAAAATCCTGACCCTGTAGACCTCAACATTCCCAGATAGGGGGTAGGCCACTCCACACCGTTGAAGACAAACAGGTCTTTCTTGCCATCGCCATCAAAGTCAGCCACATAAAAGCGATCGCTCTTTTGGAATTGCCAACCGGGCATCGAGTCATCGTAACGAGCAACCAACTCTAGACCATTGTTGCCATCATCGACAAGCAACCCAAGATATTCCATCCCCCAATCAGTACTATTGTAAATTACGACTTCATCTTTACCGTCCCCATTAAAATCGCCGATATAGAATTGGTCATTCGGTTTAAATTGCCAGGAACCTGGAACTCTTTCCACTACACTAAAAACCATGTCGAGTTTAGAGCCATTGGAGCGGTAGATTTGGATCGAGTTGTCGTTATGAACGAGCAGGTCGTCCTTACCGTCGCCGTTAAAGTCCCCCGCATAGCACTTGGAAAAGGTTCGTCCCGTATACGGGTGATGTTTTTCTTTGAGCGCAGTGTAACATACCGGGCAAAATGGGGGCGAGTTCCCGCGCATGCGACAATTTTCCACTGGTCGGTAAATACCCTTGTCGCGATATTGTGCCCCTTCAAATAGACCCACATCCTGACTACTGCTCCAACCTAACGGTTTCGTTCCCTGATTATGGTTAGTGCAGGCTCCCGAGTTTGGCGAGGCATTGACTCCCGTGGGAACTGGGGTCGCGGGGTTGACAAATCGCCTCCACTTGAGCGTTGCTCGGTTACTATTGACGGTAATATTGACAGATCCTGGCTCTCCACCAATATAAGTGCCTGGTTGGCAGTACTCGTCTGCTAAATTGCCAATCCCATGTCCAAATTCATGAGCCATCACTTCCCAACTTGAGCCAAGGGTAACGTGTTGTTTATTCCCCCACGCGCAGCCACCGAAGCCAGATTCATTGAGGATAATCAAAACAAGGTCGTAATCGGGGACCCAGGTGTTGAGGGCATTTTGAACGAGGGTTGCCGTGTTAGCACCCTCTTCCAACCAACAGTGCGCCCAAGAACCGTTGAAAATGTACCTAAGTGCTGTATTTCGCAGGGTCGTACTGACAATTACGTCATCGCTGGGGTCGGCGGGAGTTCCCTTTTCGTCATAAACTCGCTGGCTGACCCCTGAATCGTTAGAGATCAGGTTGACTCGGTAAATGTTGAAAGCTTGAGCATCTTCATAGAAATAATCATGACCGAACACTCCATCTAGAAGAATCTCTTTGACTTTTTGGTTATAAACGTTCTGGTCGGCTTCTGCGAAGCCGTCTCCAAGGACAGCGATGTTGCGTTTATTTCCTGGAGGACCAGCTTTGAGAATTTGCGTCATGCTATCAGGCATAATTAACGCCTCCTTTATTTCTGCTAGTTGTAGATCAATACTGCTCAAAATAAACTTTGGAAACAATACGACGATCCGCGTATATGATTATGAATAAATTGCAACAAACTACCTTTTGAGTAGCCTCAACCTTTCCAGCACCACCATCACAGCCACCGTCCGGGTTTCCTTGTTATTAGTGGTTACCACCCCACGAGCGGCAGGGCTGTGGTTTATTCAGATAAAAATGTCAGCAAGTTGTTTGATAGCAATCCCAATATCGTCCCAATGATGAATATTTATCAATTTAACCGCAGTGAGTGCGATTTAAATTACAATCAGAAAGGATTAGAGGGAGTTGTCAGTGTCGATAGAGCAGAGGGTTGATGTCATTGCCGTATTTGCCGATCGACAATCGAACATTTTAAGATCTTTCACTCACTCTAAAATCTCACAATCCAAAATCTAAAATCTAAAATCGATAGGTTGTGCAACTAAAACAAGTAATTATCGCCCACAAAGCCAGAGATACCCTCAGCCAGCGGTGGGCAGAACAGTGTGCTCGCCAATTAGAAAGTCGCGGGTGTCACGTTTTAATGGGGCCCAGTGGCCCGAAAGATAACCCGTATCCTGTGTTTTTAGCTTCTAGTAACAGCCCAATTGATTTAGCGGTAGTGCTGGGCGGCGACGGTACGGCCCTAGCTGCCGCGCGGAATTTGGCGGCTGACGGCATTCCGATTTTGGCAGCGAATGTGGGGGGACATCTGGGTTTTTTAACCGAGTCTTTTGAGGATTTCCAAAATACTGAGGAGATTTGGGACAGACTTTCGGAAGATAGGTATGCTGTGCAGAAGCGGATGATGTTGCAGGCAACAGTTTTTGAGGGAAACAGAAGCAATCTCGAACCCCAAAGCGATCGATTTTTGGCACTAAATGAAATGTGTGTCAAACCTGCTTCAGCCGATCGAATGCCGAGCTGTATTCTAGAAATGGAAGTTGACGGCGAAGTAGTCGATCAGTATCAAGGCGACGGTTTAATTGTGGCAACTCCCACCGGTTCGACTTGCTACACCGCATCTGCCAACGGGCCGATTATGCACTCGGGAATGGAGGCGATCGCCGTTACTCCGATTTGCCCTTTGAGTTTATCTAGTCGGGCGATCGTCCTCCCCCCCGGTTCCGTCGTCAGCATTTGGCCTTTAGCAGATTACGAACTCAGTACCAAACTCTGGACAGACGGCATTTTGGGTACTGCAATTTGGCCAGGACAGCGCGTAGACGTGCGGAGGGCGGACTGCGAAGCCAAGTTTATCATTTTGCGGGAAAACTATTCTTATTTCAACACTTTGAGGGAAAAACTTCACTGGGCAGGAGCCCGAATTCGGTACAGCAACAATCACCGCAATTAATCCGAATCATTCAATAGACATCGCAAGAATTGCTAGTCTTGAACAGGCAGGATGCCTGTTCCACCATAATAATGATTGGAGAGGTCTAATATCAACCCGCATTAACCCGTGGGGCCCGTAAGCGTGAAAAAACCTGTTAAATCACCAACAATCTAGATACAAAAACCACCTTCAGCCAACCCATAATCTTTGTACTTTGTTAAGATCGCTCAATATCTTGACAAACAGCCTGATCTATGCAGCTTTTCAAAAAATCAACCCGACCTTTCAACCCTCAAGATACATATCCCTGTCCCGTGTGCCGCACCGGTCAAATTTCCACCCTAGCGCTGATGGACGCCCTAGCTTGCAACTTCTGCCAGCACATTTATACCGCAAGCGTTGAAAGACAATCGCTCCAAATGGCCGATCGCCAACCGCCCGTAACTTGGCACTGGAACGGCAAACAGTGGATAGGAGCCCACCTCGAAGGCGTAGAATTCGGATGGCCCTACTTGGCAGCGGCTTTGGGTCTAATTTTCCTTCCCACCACCTTGCTGGGACTTTCAGCTTACTATTTTCCCCCGGTTCCCGGCAGCCGGTTGTCATGGCTGCCCCTAGCTTGGACAGGCTTAGCTTTTTTGTCGCATTTAGGCATTGTGCTGTGGTTGGTAGGTGAATTTTATCAATTCCCGGTGGTCACTTACTTCAGAGCTTGGAGGCGCAGGATAAGCCGACGCTAGCTTCAATGCTGTCCAACAGCCGATCGTCCGAGGACTTTGCACCGACATCGATCCAGGTAAAATTAGAGGCGATCGCAAAATTCAATTCCCAATCAGCACTTAAGCAGCTATAATCGTTAGCTATTCTAAATAGTCAAAAGCAAACGCATTGCGATTTGTGAGGAGAGCGATGAACATACTTGGAATCTCGGCGTACTATCACGACAGCGCCGCAGCCTTAATTCGCGACGGAGAAATTATAGCAGCAGCGCAGGAAGAAAGATTTTCCCGCAAAAAGCATGACGCCAGATTCCCTAAGAATGCGATCGCTTATTGCTTGAAAGAAGCGAAAATAGATTTGCGGGAACTTGATCGAATAGTCTTTTACGACAAACCTTTAGTCAAATTCGAGCGCCTTCTCGAAACTTATTTAGCCTACGCACCCCAAGGTTTTAGCTCTTTCCTAAAAGCCATGCCAATATGGCTCAAAGAAAAGCTTTACCTCAAAACCATGCTCAAAAGAGATCTGGCAGCAATAGCAAACTGCAAAACAAATAAACTGCCATCTCTGCTATTTACCGAACACCACCAATCCCACGCAGCATCGGCATTTTTCCCCAGCCCGTTTCAAAAAGCAGCAGTTTTGTGCCTCGACGGCGTGGGCGAGTGGGCCACAACCTCGGTTTGGTTGGGAGACGGGAACCAACTTACACCTCAGTGGGAAATCGATTTTCCCCACTCCTTGGGTTTGCTTTATTCAGCTTTCACCTATTACACTGGCTTCAAAGTCAACTCTGGTGAATACAAACTCATGGGTTTAGCACCTTATGGCGAACCCAAGTATGTAGACAAGATTCTCAACTATTTAATCGACCTCAAAGATGACGGAACTTTCCGTTTGGACATGGATTATTTCAACTATACTGTTGGCTTAACCATGACAAACAAGAAGTTTGACGAACTGTTTGAAGGACCGCCACGCCAAGCTGAAGGAAAATTGACTCAGCGAGAAATGGACATTGCGGCTTCGATTCAAGTTGTTACCGAAGAAGTTGTTTTGCGGCTTTGCAGAACAGTTAAAAAAGAATTGGATGTCGATTATCTTTGTCTGGCGGGCGGCGTTGCTCTCAACTGTGTTGCTAACGGCAGACTCTTGCGGGAAGGTATTTTCAAAGATATTTGGATTCAGCCGGCAGCGGGAGATGCTGGTGGTGCTTTGGGTGCGGCTTTGGCGATTTGGTATCAGTATTGCGAACAAACTCGCACAGTGAGCGCCAACTCGACAGCAAATAGTATAGAATCCCTCAAAACTGAACTTGCCACTACAAACGTAGCGGTTGAGGAGAGGACTGAAGTTCTCACTGCCAACCAAGCGGTGGCAACTGTGGCGAAGTCGGTTGCTCATTTAACTTGTCACGATCAAATGCGGGGCTCATATTTGGGGCCGAGGTTTACTGACGCAGAAATTCTCGAATATTTGGATGCTGTCAAAGCCAGCTATCACCGATTGGACGATGCTGAATTAATGCCGCAGTTGGCTGAAATTTTGGAACAGGGAAATGTGGTGGGATGGTTCCAGGGGCGGATGGAATTTGGGCCGCGGGCTCTGGGCGGTCGATCGATCATTGGCGATCCCCGCAGTGCTAAAATGCAGTCCGTGATGAACCTGAAAATTAAATATCGGGAATCTTTTCGACCTTTTGCTCCGTCAATCTTAGCCGAACGAGTTGCGGATTATTTCGAGATTGACCATTCTAGTCCTTATATGCTATTGGTAGCACCTGTCAAATCCAGTCTCCGCATTCCGATGACTCCCGAACAAGAGCAGTTGTTTGGCATTGAAAAGCTCAACATTCCCCGTTCCGAGATTCCGGCTGTCACCCACGTCGATTACTCGGCTCGCATTCAAACAGTTCACAAAGAAACTAATCCTCGGTACTATGACTTAATTAGCCATTTTGAAAAGCGATCGGGCTGTTCTATTGTGGTAAATACTTCTTTCAACGTCCGAGGGGAACCCATTGTTTGCACTCCAGAGGATGCTTACCGCTGTTTCATGCGAACCGAAATGGACTATCTGGTTTTGGAAAATTACTTGCTTCCCAAGTCCGAACAAATTCCTTGGAAACAAGATGATGCTTGGAAAAATGAATTTGAACTAGATTAGTCATTAGTCATTAGTCATTAGTTATTAGTTGGAACGAATAACTAATAACTAATTCCCCATTCCCCATTCCCCATTCCCCATTTCTAATGAGCGACGAAATTAAAAAACTCGACAAAAAAGGCTTGCGCGATTTCGGGCTGCTAATTGGCGGCTTGATTGCAGTGCTGTTCGGTTTAGCAGTACCTTTACTGCGGCGGCATTCTCTACCTTGGTGGCCCTGGGCAATCGGCGCAGTCCTAATCGTGCTAGGATTAGTTGCGCCGAAATCGCTGAATCCCATCTATCACGCGTGGATGCGCTTTGGAATTATTCTTAACAAAATCGAAACGCCGATCGTCTTAGGGATAGTTTTTTACCTTATAATTTGGCCGATGGGAGCAATCAAAAAGATTTTCGGCGAAGATGCAATGCGGCGAAAACTAAATCCGAAAATGGATACTTACCGCGTCCCAAGTAAAGAAAGAACCAAAGTTAGTATGGAGCGTCCTTTTTAAGTGTTTGAAGCAACTTTAGATTTTCTCAAAGATTTGTGGGCGTTTATGAAAGAACGCCAAAAGTATTGGCTGTTGCCGCTCATTGTGACTTTAGTCTTTTTGGGAGCTTTGATTGTATTGAGTCAGGGTTCTGTGATTGCTCCATTTATTTACACGCTGTTTTGAAATAATGAGCAAGTTGAAAAATTTGGGTGTCAATTTGGGCTTGACACTCGGTGGTTTATTGATGGGGGTGGTAATTGGCGAAATTGGATTGCGAGTTGCTAAAGTCGAGGGCTATCCAAAAATAGGAGATTTTGTAGACTCGGCGCCAACTCGTTTCCATACTTCCGATCCAAATTTGGGCTGGAAGCTGAAACCGGGCGCGTCGGGGGAGTGGAATGGGGAAGGTGCGAGTTTTGTGCAGGTGAATAGCGAGGGTTTGCGCGATCGTGAACATACAAAAGCAAAACCTCCAAATACTTTGCGCGTTGCGGTTTTGGGCGATTCTTTCACCGAAGCAATTCACGTACCTGTCGAACAAACTTTCTGGTCAAAATTGGAACGAAAGTTAGGCAACTGCGAAGCTGTTAAGGGACGCAAAAATGTTGAGGTAATGAATTTCGGGGTGCAGGGCTACGGTACTGCTCAAGAATTGATAATGCTGCGAAAAAAAGTATGGGATTACAGTCCTGATATAGTAATTCTTGCTTTTTTTATTGGCAATGATGTGATCAATAATTCGCCACAATTGGAATACGATCACTACCGACCATTTTTTGCTTATGATGCTAGCGGCAAGTTAGTACCAGATATGTCTTTTCGCAATCTGGCGCCGATCGATCGCAACGAAAGAGCAGTTTCCTTCGTAGACAGAATGCCCAGTTTTATCGTCAACAATTCGCGCATTTTGCAGGTCATTAAAAAAGTAGACTTAGATCGGAAAAAGCGGGAGTTATCGGGACACTTTACCACTTTAAGTACCCTGAACCTCAAGGAACCTCAAAATGCAGCTTGGGAAGAGGCTTGGAGGGTGACAGAGGGTTTGATTGTGACGATGCGGAATGAAGTCGTGCAGAAAAATGCTGATTTCTTGGTTGTGACGATCGGCGATCCGATGCAAGTTATACCGGAGGCCGAGAGGCGAAAAAATTTTATGAGAAAGAACAACATTCAGGATTTGTTTTATCCCGATAGGCGGCTGGAAAATTTGGGCGCGCGCGAGGGTTTTCGGGTACTGAATTTATCCGAACAGATCCAAGGTTACACTGAAAAATATCAAGTCTGCGCCCACGGTTTTGATAATTCTGTCCCCTGTGGGGGTCACTGGAATGAACTCGGACACCGACTGGCTAGTATCCTCATCAACCGAAATTTGTGCGAAAATTTGAAGCAGTCTCAAGTACCCAAAAAACAACCGTAATCAGTCAAATTTCATGAAAGATTCAACGGCTTTGAAAAAAGGCAAAAACATATTAATTATAGTCGCGGTTAATTTGGTGATCGCCTTTATTTGTCTGGAAGCTTTATCGCTAGCTTTTTATTTTATCAACCAAAAGCAGTTTTTTTATACCCGAACTAAAGCCAAAGAAAAAGTAGTAGAAGATATTGAAAGGATCGGCATTAGACTTGATGAATCTATCGTAGAAAGACTGCACCCACTTTTTGGCTATGTACTCAAACAAGGTGCTTTTACTAATGAAAAATTAAAGTTAAAAGTCAACAAACACGGCTTTTTTTCACTCTACGAATATCCGTTTATTAAAACCAATAAAAATCAAGTTATTATCGGAGTTTTTGGCGGTTCAGTTGCGAATAACTTTGCAGTCGATGAATACGTAAATCGCAGATTGTCTAACAAATTGAAGACTTATTCAGAATTTGCCAACAAGGAAATTATTGTTTTAAATTTTGGCAACGGTGGCTACAAACAGCCCCAACAATTATTAATTTTAAATTACTTTCTGGCGTTGGGTCAAGAGTTAGATTTAGTCATAAATATTGATGGTTTTAACGAAGTAGCCCTGTCAAATTTAAACAACAAAGCCCAAGTAGAAATAGGAATGCCCAGCGTTCAGCACATACAGCCTCTGACTGGTTTAGCCAACAACAACTTGTCACCGGAAGCGATGAGCTCGATCGTGCAAATTAACGAAAACAAAAAACAGTTGAAAGCAGGTATTGACAAATTGCAAACTTGTCAACTTGCTTTGTGTCACGCTGTCACCTCGCTACAGGTGAAACAATTAGTCAACAATTACCAGCAAGCCGTTGTCAAGTACGATTCGCAAGTCAAACAATCTAACCCAGACACCGCGAATAGCGGTATAGTATACATTCCCAAAGCTGACTTTGTTTTGCAGGATGCCGTTGCTTTTGACAAAATGGCATCGATGTGGTACCAATCGTCGATCGGGATGAATCAAATTTTATCAAGTAGAAAGATTAAGTATTTTCACTTTATCCAGCCCAACCAGTATTATCCCACTAAGCGAGCGTTTACCGCCAAGGAAAATGAAATTGCGATCGACCAGAAGAGTCCTTACATTGAAGGGGTGAAAAAAGGTTATCCGGTATTGTTGTCCAAAGTCGATGATTTGCAAAAAGCTGGGGTTAATGTTTTTAGCGCAGTGAATATTTTAGACAATACCCAAGAGACGGTTTACAAAGATGCCTGCTGCCACTATAATTCAGTCGGAGACGAAGTATTGGCAAACTATGTTTCTAGTTCCATTATTAAAGTAGTAAGAGAGTCGAAATAGAGGTTTATGAAAGATTTAAAGTTCCTCAAAAAAGGACAAGAATTTCTCAAGATAACTTTGATTAATTTAGTCCTTTTACTGGTTTTCCTGGAACTCGGTTCCTTGGGATGGTATTTTGTCAAGCATAAGCAATTTTTCTATACTAGAGAAAAGACGCAAGATAAGTCGGCTTTAGGAATTAATTTAGAAGGAGTGCGGCTGAATCAGTCTATTGTTGAAAGGTTTCATCCTTTTTTTGGGTTTATTCAAAAACCCAGCGCTGATTTTAGACCTGGTTTTAAGGTTAACAACTACGGATTTATCTCTCCTTACGATTACCCTTTGAAAAAAACCAAGAAAAATCAATTTATTATCGGAGTTTTTGGCGGTTCTGTGGCTTCTAATTATGGAGTATTTGAAGTTCAAAACAAAATTTTACCTCAATACCTAAAGCAGCTTCCGGGTTTGAAAGATAAAGAATTTATAATTTTGTCTTTTGCTACCGGAGGGTATAAACAACCGCAGCAATTATTAATTTTAAATTATTTTTTGGCTTTAGGACAAGAACTGGATATGGTCGTCAATATAGATGGTTTTAATGAAGTAGCACTTTCTAATTTAAACAATAAAAATCAAGTCGATTTGGCGATGCCAAGCATTCAGCATATTTTGCCACTGACTAGCTTGGCGAATAATAGCCTTTCTACAAAAGCGATGAAAGCAACTATCAGAATCCAAGAAAATAAATCTAGGATTAATCAGGGTTTGGAACGTTTGCAAAACTGCTCTTTAGCTGCGTGCGATGCTTTGACTTCGGTTTACGTTCAAAATCTAGTTAATAACTATAAAACCGATGTCATTAAGTTTGAAAAAGAACGGACTCAACAAAAAAAAGATGACAGTGGTAGTGTTATTTACATCAATACTAATAAGTCTGTTTTACAAGATTCATTAGCTTTTGAGCAAATGGCACAGAATTGGGTGAAAAGTTCAATTTTTATGCACAAAGTTCTGTCTGCTAGTAACGTGCCTTATTTTCATGTTCTTCAGCCTAATCAATATTATCAGACGAAAAGGGTGTTTGGTGAAGCCGAAAAGCAGATTGCTTTTAACAAGGATACTCCTTATGCTAAATCTGTACAAATTGGATATCCGGCTCTTTTCAAGAAGTTTCCGAATTTGGAAAAAAATAATATCACTCTAGTGAATGCTGTTAATGTTTTTGACAAGACTAAAGAAGCTGTTTATGTAGATAGCTGCTGCCACTACAATCAAGCTGGAGAGGTGGTTTTTAGCAATTATGTGGGTCGTTCTATTGTGGAATCTTTGCGGAAAGATGAGGCTAGAAGCAAAAAAAAGTAGGTCTGAAATATCCGCTGAATGGTGGATATAGGGTGCGCCTAGCGCACCTTACCGCTGAGTTTAAATTTTAGGTTTTTGGTTGGGTTTTAGGTCGATCGCCCGTTGAGTCGATCGGCATTACCAAGATTTTATCAACTCGATTCCCGTCCATATCGACTACTTCCACGCGCAAACCGTTCCACTCAAAATGCTCTGCTGCTGTGGGAATTTTGCCCAAATTTGTAATCACAAAACCGCCCATTGTGTGGTAACTTCCTTTGTGTTCTGCTGACTCTTCGATTCCAAATAGCTCAAAAAAATCTTCGACTGCTAGCATTCCGTCTAACAGCCAAGAACCGTCTTCGCGCTGCACGGTTTGAGGTTCGTCAGCATCTTCAATCGAGGGAAAGTCGCCAACGAGTTCCACTAAAATGTCGTTGACTGTAACCAATCCTTGAATGACGCCGTATTCGTCTACTACCAAGGCAATTTGATTGCTAGATTGTTTGAAAAGTTCTAATACCTTTAAACCTCGCGTGCTTTCCGGTACAAATAACGGTCGTCGTAAAGAAGCGCTTAAATCTAGCGGTTGACCAGTTAAAGTCCGAGACAGCATATCAGTAACGTGTACTAAACCGACAACGTTGTCGAGTCCTCCCTGACACACGGGAAACCGAGAATGACCACTGCCGAGCATTTTTTGGCGGTTTTCTTCTACTGAGTCGTCGAGGTCAAGCCAGGTAAGATCGGGACGCGGAGTCATTAAGGCGCTGACTCGCCGATCGCCCAAACGAAAGACTCTTTCTACCATGTCTTGTTCGGCTTCTTCAAAGGTTCCGGCTTCTGTTCCTTGCTCGATCAAAACTTTAATTTCTTCCTCTGTAACTTGCGGTTCTGTAGAAGGCACAATCCCCATGATCCGCATCACTAAGTCAGTGGAATAACTTAACAGATAAACCGCAGGAGCGCCAATTTTTGAGAGCATTCGCATGGGAATTGCTACGCTTGAGGCGATGGGTTCCGGGTTGTTGAGGGCTAGGCGCTTCGGCACAAGCTCGCCGATAATTAAGGTCAGATAAGTGATGGTTAAAACTGCTACTACTGAGGCGATCGTCTGAGAATAGGGCGCCAGGGCAGGAATCAGCCGCAACAAAGGCTCTACCCTTTTAGCAATTGTCGTTTCTCCGAAAGCGCCCGACAGAATGGCCAGCATCGTAATCCCGATTTGAACTGTCGGCAAGAACTGATTGGGGGCATTAGCCAGATCCAAGGCTACACGGGCATTGATCGAACCTTGGTTGGCCATCTGTTGCAGTCTCACCTTCCGTACAGAGATGATGGCCATCTCTGACATCACAAATAAGCCATTGAGGAAAACCAGCAGGAGAACAATCAGAATATCGGTACTTGGGGACATTTCTAAAATTTTCGGTAGTAACGGCAAAGCGATGTGCCCGGTTAGTCGATTTTAGATTTTAGATTTTAGATTTTAGATTGACGACGCCGCCAGTATCTGGGGGATTTCCCTAATGTCTAAAATTCTTCGATCTTCACAACTTGAGTCGGGGGCTTGTATCCGTCTTTGGGTGCAGTCACAGGAGAGGTCTGGAAGCTGCGAATCTCGATCGCAAAATCGAAATTTTTTCTAAACCTGGCCCTATATTAACGGAACTGGCTCGATCGCGATCGCAGGATCGACATATTAAAGCAGAAATCTATCTCTAGTTAAGTTCCCATGCCTCAACAGCAGAGCGGCACAATCATGGATGTTTGTCGTACAATCTCCTTAACAGGCAAAGGGAAAGAGCCTTCGCCGATCAGGGATTAAAATTAAAAGCGCATGACTTTCTCTTCAATAATTCGTACCCTGGGGCGATCGCCCCTAGCAACAGAACTCCTCAACAAGCTCAAGCGCCATCGCTACGTGCAACTGTCCGGCCTCGCCCGTTTGCCTAAAGCTTTGGTAGCTTCTGCCCTCGCACAGCAAGAGGGGCGAAACTTATTGGCAGTAACAGCAACTCTGGAAGAAGCCGGCCGCTGGGTTGCCTCTTTAGAGGCGATGGGCTGGCAAACCGTACATTTTTACCCGACTTCGGAGGCTTCACCCTACGAGCTATCTTACTCCGACGAGAACGAAATGACTTGGGGGCAAATGCAGGTGCTGGCGGATTTGGTCGAGAAACAAGAAACAAACGCTAATTCTAAGCCGATCGCGATTGTAGCTACCGAAAGAGCTCTCCAGTCTCACTTGCCCCCACCGGATGCTTTTGAACCCTACTGTCTGACGCTGAAGCGAGGTGCGGTTCAAGACTCAAAGATACTGGATCGTCAACTGGTATCGATGGGGTACGATCGGGTGACTCTGGTGGAAATGGAGGGCCAGTGGAGTCGCCGGGGCGATATTGTCGATGTCTTTCCCGTAGCGGCGGAGTTGCCAGTACGGCTGGAATGGTTCGGAGATAATTTGGAGCAAATTCGGGAGTTCGATCCGTCTTCCCAGCGATCGCTCGATAAGGTCGATCGATTAGTTTTAACTCCCACTAATTTTAACACAATTATTAAAGCAGTTTTATCTGAAAAAAATATTGACGAAATTAACCAACTAGGCTCTGTAGATCCAGAAAATGAAGCCGAAAAATTTGTCCGCAGGCTGTTGGGTTTAGCGTTCGAGCAACCTGCATCTTTGTTGGATTATTTGACAGAAAATACTTTAGTTGTTATTGACGAACCGCAAGGGTGCGAAGGTCACAGCGACCGCTGGTATGAGAATGCACAGGAACAGTGGAATAATTGCAATCGGGAATCGGCAGTTGCTGGTGAGGCTACAGAAAAATTGCCAATTGCTAATTTGAAAGTTCCAAAAATTCACCGCACTTTTGCTGAATCTATGGCAGATGTCGCAGCTTTCGAGCGGCTAGAACTTTCAGAATTGGCAGAAGATTCTACTACTAAAAAAATTCAAAACTCTGCCGAGGGCGACCAGCTACCGTCTGCGATTAATTTGGCTTCTCGGCCTGTGCCGGTGATGCCTCACCAATTTGCGAAGCTGTCTCAAATGCTCAGGGAAGAGCGCGATCGAGGTTTTACCATTTTTCTGGTTTCTGCTCAACCGAGTCGATCGGTTTCTCTGCTGTCGGAACACGACTGTCCGGCTCAGTTTGTGGTGAATCCACGCGATTATTTGGCGATCGACAAGTTGCAATTGCAGCACGTTCCGGTTGCTTTGAAGTACAGCGGGCTGGCCGAATTGGAAGGTTTTATTCTGCCGACTTTTCGGATAGTTTTAATTACCGATCGGGAATTTTACGGTCAGCATTCTCTCGCTACCTTTAGCTACGTCCGCAAGCGCCGTCGTGCTGCTTCTAAGCAAGTAGATCCGAATAAGTTAAGCCCTGGTGATTATGTGGTTCACCGCCAGCATGGAGTGGGCAAATTTATCAAGTTGGAGCGTTTGACGATCGATCGCGAAACTCGCGAATATTTGGTGCTTCAATACGCTGACGGTACTCTGAGAGTGGCGGCCGATCAATTGGGCGCTTTGTCGAGGTTTCGGACTGTAGGCGATAAAGTACCGGATCTCAACAAGCTGACAGGCCAAACTTGGGAAAAAACTAAAACAAAGGTTCGCAAAGCTGTTAAGAAATTAGCGGTAGATTTGCTGAATCTTTATGCTAAAAGAGCTAAACAAACAGGTTATGCTTTTCCTCCTGATATGCCTTGGCAACAAGAATTAGAGGATTCTTTTCCTTACCAGCCAACGCCGGATCAGTTGAAGGCAACTCAGGATGTGAAACGCGACATGGAGGGCGATCGACCGATGGATCGCTTGGTCTGTGGCGATGTTGGTTTTGGTAAGACAGAAGTTGCTCTGAGAGCAATTTTTAAGGCGGTTACGGCGGGCAAACAGGTGGCTTTGCTCGCGCCGACGACGATTTTGACCCAACAGCACTATCACACGCTCTCGGAGCGTTTTTCCCCTTATCCGATCGAAGTTGGTTTGCTCAATCGCTTTCGGACGGAAACCGAGCGCCGGGAGATTCACAAGCGTTTGGCGACTGGGGAATTAGATGTGATTGTGGGTACTCAAGCTGTTTTGAGCAAAGCGATTAAATTTCGGGATTTGGGCTTGTTGGTGGTGGATGAAGAACAGCGGTTTGGAGTTAAGCAAAAGGAAGCAATTAAATCTCTCAAAACAGAGGTAGATGTTCTGACTTTGACAGCAACGCCGATTCCCCGGACTTTGTATATGTCGCTGTCGGGGATTCGCGAGATGAGTTTGATTGCGACTCCGCCTCCCAGCAGACGCCCGATTCAGACGCATTTGGCTCCCTATAACGCAGAAACGGTCCGATCGGCAATTCGTCAAGAATTGGACAGGGGCGGCCAGGTTTTTTACGTGGTACCGCGGATTGAGGGGATTGATGAGTTGGCCACTCAGTTGCAGGAGATGGTTCCGTCTGCCAGAATTGCGATCGCCCACGGTCAAATGGAGGCCTCGGAACTAGAATCAATCATGCTGACTTTCAGTGCGGCAGATTTCGATATTTTGGTGTGTACGACGATTATTGAGTCGGGTTTGGATATTCCGCGAGTCAATACCATTTTAATTGAAGACGCGCAGAAGTTTGGTTTGGGTCAGCTTTACCAGTTGCGGGGACGGGTGGGACGCGCGGGGATTCAAGCTCATGCTTGGCTGTTTTATCCCAAGCAGAACCAACTTTCTGATGCGGCAAGGCAGCGGCTGCGGGCAATTCAAGAGTTTGCCCAGTTGGGTTCAGGCTATCAGTTGGCTGTCCGAGATATGGAAATTCGCGGTTCGGGTGATGTTTTGGGTACTGAACAATCTGGTCAAATGGAGGCGATCGGTTTTGATTTGTATGCTGAAATGTTAGAGGAAGCTATTCGGGAAATTAAGGGTCAGGAAATTCCGAAAGTTGAGGACGCGCAAATTGACCTAACTTTGACGGCGTTTATTCCTGCCGATTACATCGCAGATTTGGATCAAAAGATGAGCGCTTACCGGTCTGTGGCTTCTGCTAATACCCCTGAAGAATTACAGCAGATTCAGGCTGATTGGTGCGATCGCTATGGGCCAATTCCTCTGCCAGCCCAGCAACTTATCCGTGTGGTCGAACTCAAACAAATTGCTAAAAAAATCGGTTTTTCTCGTATCAAACCGGAGAATAAGCAGAACATAGTTTTGGAAACTGCGATGGAAGAGCCTGCTTGGAATTTGCTCAAGGCTAATTTGCCGGAACATTTGCGCTCTCGTTTTGTCTACAGCAAGGGGAAGGTTACTATTCGAGGTATGGCGGTTTTAACGGCTCAAAAGCAATTGGATAATTTGATTGATTGGTTGGGTAAAATGCAGGGGGCTTTGCCGGAAGCAAATGTTGGATTTTAATATATAATCCCCAAATCTAGCACACCGCGGAAACCACAGAATAATACCGAGGAAACTGGAAAAAATATTACTGCTGTTTTCATGATTGTTTTAGCGACAGAAAGGATTAAAATCGTGAAAAGGTTAGTGAGTATTTTTTTGGCGATCGCCCTACTGCAAGGAGTGCCTATGGCGGTTCAATCTCAAGAAATAATTGACCCGATCGACCGGGTTGTGAGTGCAGGGTTGATGAATAAAGATGCCAGTGGCAATTTTAATGCTGAGGGTCTTGTCAGTCGTGCTGATTTGGCGGTGATTTTAGTAAAAACTTTTGGTTTGGAACGGCGGAAAACCGCTCAGAAACCGGATAAAGAATTGCCGGACGTACCGAAGAGTTACTGGGCTTACAGTGCGATTCAAACAGTTTTGAAAACGGGAACAATGAGTGGATATCGCGACCGAATGTTTTTCCCTAATCAAAGGGTGACTCGCGCGGAAGCTTTAGCTATTTTTGCTCAAGCTTACGGGGTTTTTCAGTTTCCTGATGCCAGCATTTCCGAAATTTTAGCTAAGTATCCCGATGCAGGTGAAATTCCTAATTGGGCTAGAAAGTCTATAGCTACTGCACTTTATGAAGGGTTTGTTAATGTTGATATCCCAACTAATAAGATTAATCCTTTGAAGCCGATGACTCGCTGGGATATCGCTTACGCTTTGAGTAAGTATTTGGAGCGGCAAGTAAGGCCAACTTCTTTGCCTGTCCCGGACGAGCAGCCTCCTAATCGCGGCGTGGGAAGGTAAATATAGTAAGTTTCCTTTGCATGAGAATGGGTAATTGGTAATTGGGCATTGGGGATGGGGCATTGGGCATTATTCCTTCTTCCTTCTTCCTTCTTCCTTCTTCCTTCTTCCTTCTTCTATAAAAAGTCGATCGCCCGCAATTCAAACACTATGCAAAATCCCGGAGCTTTGGTGACTGTAAAAGCAGCCATCAAACCCCCAGGATTTAAAGTTTTCCTCTTAAACGAGGCTTAAATTATTGCCAATGGGTGTTGGCTCAATCAGCAGTAGCCAATTCGGTACTGGCACCGCCACGCTTCCGAGTCAGGGTATTGAAAAGCATCTGACCGACTGCTTTAATCAAATTGCCTTCTAACTCCATGAACATCTTCATGTTCATGCCAAAAGCTGCATTAGCTTCGTCAACAATTCGTTCTGCTGTTGCTTCGTCAATCGGCAGTTCATTCATTGCCTGACGGTAGTTAGCCTTGAATTCTTTTTCATCAGGAATATCCTGGAATTCATAGAAAGCAGTGCCTTCTCCCTCGGAAAGATTCATCCCGCGCTGGGCAATTCCCTTCAGGATTTGTCCGCCGGATAAATCGCCCAAGTAGCGAGTGTAAGAGTGAGCTACTAACAGTTCCGGTGCGGTCGCCGAAATCTCGCGAATTCGCTCCACATAAGCTTTAGCTGCGGCTGAGGGGGCTACTTGTTCGCGCCAATTCGCACCGTAGTAGTAAAATAAATCTTGCTCTAAGCTGTGTTTGCGATTCAACTCAGAAAAGTAAATTTTTGAAACAACCGGATGCTGCTTTTGGCGTTCCATTTCCTCTTCCATTGCCGAGTAGACAAAGTAGAGGTTTCCTACTAACTTCCGGTAAGAAGTTTTTTCTACAACGCCTTTTAAAAAACACTTGACAAAACCGACGTTTTCTGCCATTGTGTGGGACTTTTTCGTTCCCTCACGCAATTTGGTCGCTAAATTGATGCTCATGCTATACTGTCCAACCTTCTATTTTTGTGGTAGCTGATGGATGCGCCAAAAATCTAAAATTTACCTAAGCATTTACCTTAGATCGATTTGATGAGAGATTGTATTAATTTTTATAACAAAACTTGGCAGTTGGCAGTAGTCAGTAGTCAGTTGGCAGTTGGCAGTAGTCAGTAGTCAGTTGGCAGTTGGCAGTAGTCATCAGCCACTAACTAATGACTAATGACTAATGACTCATCCTCGCCAGCAAACAACTGTCAACTGTCAACTGTCAACTAATTTAGATGTCCAAGTCGAGGAGGTTAAGTTTGGGGCCGTAGGTTTCGATGAATTCGCGACGAGGGGCGACACGATCGCCCATTAAGATCGTAAAGATGCGATCGGCCTCAGCAGCGTCTTCAATCTCCACTCGTTTCAGCGTCCGAGTTTCTGGGTTCATCGTTGTATCCCACAACTGTGTCGGCATCATTTCACCCAAACCTTTGAACCGCTGAATGGTGTAGTTAGCATTCGCCGGAAATTCATTGCGGATGAGATTGTTCATTTCGCGATCGCTGTAACAGTAGTAATGATTGCGTCCCCGTTCCACTTTATAGAGAGGAGGACAAGCAATGTAGATGTAACCTTGGTCTACAAGGGCGCGCTGATAGCGGTAGAAGAAAGTCAGCAATAGCGTGCGGATGTGAGCACCATCTACGTCAGCGTCAGTCATAATTACGATGTGGTGATACCGCAATTGACCCGGATCGAATTCTTCACCTTTGATGCCCAAACCCAAGGCTGTAATTAACGATTGAATTTCGTTATTTTTGTAGATTTTGGCGTCGTCGGTTTTCTCAATGTTGAGAATTTTACCGCGCAAAGGCAGAATTGCTTGGAATTGGCGATCGCGCCCTTGTTTTGCCGATCCGCCTGCAGAATCCCCTTCCACCAGGTAGATCTCAGACAGGGCCGGGTCTCTGGAACTACAATCCGCTAGTTTACCGGGCAAAGGAGACGATTCTAAGACGGATTTTCGGCGCACTAAATCGCGGGCACGACGGGCTGCTTCAGCAGCCTTAAATGCCTGAATAGCTTTTTCCAAAATAGCGTCAGCTACTTGGGGGCGAAACTCCAAATATTCTGTTAATACTTCGCCTACTAAGGAATCGACAATTCCCCGAACTTCTGTATTTCCTAGCTTAGTTTTAGTTTGGCCTTCAAATTCCGGGTCTGGGACTTTGACCGAAATGACTGCTGTCAAGCCTTCGCGAACGTTTTCGCCGGCGAGGTTGGGCTCGTTTTCTTTGATTTTGTTGCGCTTGCGGGCGATCGAATTCATCGTCCGCGTTAAAACAGCCTTCAAACCTTCTAAGTGCGTGCCTCCGTCGATCGTCCGAATGTTGTTAGCAAAACCGAGAACGTTGTCACTAAAAGCATCGACGCACCACTGCAAAGCCACTTCTATCTGCACATTGTTGCGTTCTCCTTGCACGTAGATCACTTCTTCGTGCAGAGGCTGCTTTTCGCGGTTCATGTAGGCGATATATTCCTTGATTCCGCCTTCATAACAGTATGTTTCGATGCGAGGTTCGCTACTTTTAAGCAGTTCCAAACGGTGGTCGCTGAATGTAATTCTCACGCCCGCATTCAAGTAACCCAATTCTCGCAAGCGTCCGGCGAGTATAGTGTAATCAAATTCAATGCCAGTGCTAAATATTTGAGTATCTGGCAAGAAAGAAACTGAAGTGCCGGTGCGAGTGCCTTTGTTGGGCTTGGCAGTAAGTTCAGTAACTGGATTGCCTCTTTCGTAGCGCTGTAAATGTTCTTTTTGGTCGCGCCAAACTGTCACTTCTACCCACTCGGACAGCGCGTTAACAACAGAAATACCTACACCGTGCAATCCTCCAGAAACCTTGTAGCCACCACCGCCAAATTTACCGCCGGCGTGGAGTACAGTCATTACTGTTTCTATTCCCGATTTGCCAGTCTTGGCAACGATGCCGGTGGGAATACCCCGGCCGTCGTCTGTCACGGTAACGGAACCGTCGGCGTTGATGTCAATCTCGATGTGAGTGCAGTGGCCAGCCAGCGCCTCATCTATGGAATTGTCCACAACCTCGTAAACTAGATGGTGGAGTCCTCGCGGGCCGGTGGTACCGATGTACATCCCCGGTCGTTTACGGACTGCTTCGAGACCTTCGAGAACTTGAATCTGGTCGGCGCTGTAGCTGCTGGTCATACAAAAATAGCTCCAATAATGAGGCCTAAAGCCCCGAAAGCTTCTAAAATGGGAAAACTCCTAAAATTATAGCACAAAACCGTTAAAGGCGATGCTAGGGCTTTCTGAAGGGAAATTTATCGGGGGGACGGAGGGGAATAGTTTTGATATTGCTTCGCGACTCCCCAGGCGTAGCGCGGTGAATCAGTGTAGGAGAGAGGGGAAAGCATTGAGAGGAGAGGGTTTGAAAGTTTTTATAGGGAAATGTGCGACAGCTTATGCCTAGATTAATTACGATTTGCGGGGCGACGGCGACGGGGAAGTCGGGAGTGGCTTTGGCTTTGGCGGGGCGACTGCAATCTTCGATCCTGAGTGCGGACTCGCGTCAAGTTTACCGCGAATTTGACATCGGAACCGCAAAACCGACGGCGGTCGATCGCACTTGTGTACCGCATCACTTAATTGACATCTGCGATCCGACAGAAACTCTGACACTAGCAGATTACCAGCAACAAGCTCAAAATTTAATTGCTGCTGTCGATTTTCCGCTGTCTCCTCCTCTGTTGTTGGTTGGAGGGACGGGCTTATATATTAAATCGATCGTGCGCGGTTTAAAAATTCCGAGGGTAGGGCCGATGCCCGAATTGCGATCGCAACTTGCAGAACTCGGACAATCTCAATGTTACGCCATGTTGCAGCAGGTCGATCGCTCTGCCGCTGAGAAAATTCACCTCAATGACCCAGTAAGAACTTTAAGAGCACTGGAAGTATTTTATGCGACCGGTCGCCCTATTTCCGAACAGCAGGGCGAAAATCCTCCCAATTATCCTATTTTACAAATTGGGTTGGATTGCGCGATCGAAGTTTTGGTCGATCGTATCAAACAGCGCACCGAACAAATGCTAGAATGCGGTTGGCTGGCTGAAGTAGAATATTTGTGTAAAAGATACGGCTCCGACTTGCCCCTGTTGAACACGCTGGGCTATCAGGAAATGAAACAATATTTGGCCGGCGAGATTAAGCTTGAAGAAGCCAAAGAATTAACAATTTTGCACACGCGGCAATTTGCGAAGAGACAACGGACGTGGTTTCGGGCCTATCCTGAAATTGAATGGTTTGATGTTAGCACGCCAGATTTGCTAGAAAGAGTTTGGCAGAGAGTTGAAGAGTTTGAGGGACGCATATCAAGACTGATGTAATTTCAATTTTTCGTTTTCAGGCAGAGCCTGGGAATGCCTGAATCCGAGGCTCTGCCTCGCGGGAATTGAGAGGCAGAGCCTCCGGATATGCGTTCCTAGGCAGAGCCTAGAAACCAGGGAAAATCCATCAATTAACTGTACAAACCCGCCACATATTCGCCGTAACCGTTATAGGGCAAAGTTGGGCGAGTTTCCCACGACCAACTGTTACCGGGGCCGACTATGCGTTCGCTGGCCTGCGACCATCTGGGGTGCGGTTTGTCGGGTTCCACATTTGCTTCAAAAGCGTACTCGTTGGGGCCGATTGTATTCCAAAAAGTGGCGGGCTGTTGTTCGACAAATTCAATTTTGACGATCGACTTTGCGCCCTTAAAACCGTATTTCCAAGGAATCACTTGCCGCAGCGGCGCACCATTTTGTTTTGGTAGCCTTCGGCCATATAAGCCTGTGGCAAAAAATGCTAAATCGTTGGCCATTTCTTCAATTCGCAGACCTTCGGTATAAGGCCAAGGATAAAATTGCGACATCAAACCTGGGCCGGGAGTAATTTTGGGGTCGTAAAATGAGGTAAAGCGAACGAATTTAGCTTTCGATTGCGGTTCGACATCAGCCATTAGTAATTTCATGGGAAATCCGACCCAAGGAACTACCATCGCCCAGGCTTCTACACAGCGAAATCGATAAACTCGTTCTTCGATAGGAAATTTTTTGTAGAGGTCGTCAATATCATAAGTGCGGGGATTTTTTACTAAACCGTTTACTTCTACTTTCCAGTTTTCTGTTGGCAAAGCTTGAGCGGCTTGCCATATAGATTTTGTGCCGCCGTATTCGTAAAAATTGTTGTATTTTGTAGCTAAGGCTTCGTCGGTAATCGCTCGATCGACTTTCGCAAAGTCGGGATTCCGGCTCAATCCCGAATATGCTTGGGTTGAGCTTTGATCCAGAGCGGTTTTTGAGCTAGGATTGCTTTGGCAGCCGGTCAGCGGCAGCAGCGAAGCTGTCACGCCGGCGCCAATTAAATTTGTCATGAAGCGGCGGCGGTTGAGAAAGGCTGTTTCTGGAGTAATTTGGGGTTCGAGAATTTCCCAAGGTTTGGGAACGCGAATTAATGGCATAAGTAATAGTTAAAAGTTAGTAGCTAGTTGGGCGAAAATTGCCTAAGTTTTAATCTGTTAGTCGATTGGAGATTTGTAGTTTTAGATTAACTCCATAGGACAAAGAATCGCGGATATTTGGCAAGGCCTCGCGATTGCTTTGCAGCGATAGCAATGCAAGTATTCGCAATGACAGTATAGCTTAATTCGGTAACAACTGAGATATTGCACTATTCTCAATAACAGGCTTTCCCACCTGTTCCACAAAGAATGATTTTCTTGTGGGGGGGGCAGGAGAGCCCGCCCGTACGATCGACCTATTAAACCTCGCTCGCAGGAAAGTCAGCAATAATTAACGTGCGATCGCCCGCAGCAATTGTGGCGAAAATCTGGGAAACAATTATGATCAAGCAAAGATTCCTATTATTTAATTTGTCCACAGGAAGCGGCACGCACCGCCCCGCTTTCCTCCCCCACCAGCAATAATGTCGGACGGGGGTCTCCAGCGGAAAGACAAATGAGTTACTGCACCAATCCCAATTGCCAGAATCCCCAAAATCTCGATCGCGCGACAGTATGCAAAAGTTGCGAGTCGAACTTGCTGCTAAAAGGCCGCTACCGAGTCTTTCACACCCTCGGTCAAAGTCTCACTTGCCGCACCTTCTTAGCAGTCGATGAAGACCAACCTTCGCAACCCCCCTGCGTCATTCAACAGTTATGCGCGCCGGCTGCAGGTTGCACACAAGAAAACTGGGCATTTCGCCGCTCGGCCTCAGTTATCGACAAATTGGGCCAACATCCCCAAATACCGAAACTGCTGGCATCTTTTGAACTCGAAGGCTGCCAGTATTTAGTGCAAGAATACATCGAAGGCCGTAATTTAGCCGATCGGCTTTCAGAAAAAGGTGTTGTTAAAGAAATTCAAATTTGGTATCTGCTGAGCGAATTGTTGCCAGTCCTGCAATTTGTTCATGAAAATCAACTGATTCACGGAGATATCAAACCGTCGAATATTATTCACCGCAAAAATCCCCAAGCATCCCCAGCTTTGGCAGGGAAAGAGGATCTACATCCCCTGTCCCAAGAACGTTCCTCTGGGCTAGTTTTAGTCGATTTCGGCGCGGCAATTCGGGCTAATAGTGGCCCGATCAAAACAGAAACGGTGACAGGTTCTGCAGAATACGCGGCCCCAGAACAAATTAAAGGCCAAGCGATTCAGAGCAGCGACATCTACAGTTTGGGCGTCACTTGCATTCACTTGTTAACGGGAATATCGCCCTTTGATTTGTTTGACATCAAATCCGAAAGTTGGGCCTGGAGACATTATTTGAAAGTACCAGTTTCGGCGCGACTCGGCCGCATTCTGGATAAAATGGTGCAGCGAGAACCATCAAAACGCTATCGATCGACCGAGGCAATTCTCACAGACATGAATTACGGCCCGGCATCGGCACAAGTGATTCTCAGCAAACCCAAGTGGAGTTTAGCCATGTGGGGAGCAAGTACGGTTGCCCTGCTGTCCGTAGTGCTGGGTGTTCGCTTGCCATCTCCTGCACCGCAGGCTTTCACTTCTTCTGAGCCTGTTTCTAGCATTCCCGAAATTCGGTTCAATCCGCCCCCGATGCAGAATTTCAGGGGTGAGGCATCGCCGTCCCGGCCCGCAGTGCGGACTCTGGCGGATCAAGACAAAAACCCGGTTTGGGCGGTAGCAGTTGCTCCCCAGGGCCGCGTGATAGTCAGCGGGAACAACGACGGCACAATTCACCTGCTGCACAAGCGTCACGGCAAGCTGCTGAAGGTTTTAGCAGGACATTTGGGGCCGGTGTGGTCGGTGGCTGTTAGTCCCGACGGCAGGACGATCGCCAGCGGTGGCGTTGACGGTACGATTAAATTGTGGAATTTCTATTCGGGCAAGTTAATTCGGACTTTGGACGGACACACCGACGGCGTGTTCTCGGTGGTTTTCAGTCCCGATAGCCAGACCGTCGCCAGTGTCGGTAAGGACAAAACTTTGAAGTTGTGGCAAGTCGAAGGCGGGGCCGAGTTGGAAACTCTCAAGCGGGTTTTTGACGAGGTGCAGTCGGTGGCTTTCAGCCCCGATCGAGAAACTTTGGCGATCGGCAGCAGCGACGGTAAGATCAACCTGTGGAACTGGCAGACTGGGGAATTGAAAGAAACTCTTTGGGGTCATTCCGAAGCGGTTTGGTCTTTGGCCATCAGCCCAGACGGTAAAACTCTCGCCAGCGGCAGTTGGGACAAGACGGTGAAGCTGTGGGATATCAGCGCAAATAATCACTCCGGGCAGCCCAACGGTTTTTTGCTACGGACTTTGATCGGCCATTCCGACAAGGTTAAGTCCTTGGCTTTCAGTCCCGACGGAGACAAGCTGGCCAGCGCCGATTTGAGCGGGACTATCAAGCTGTGGCGCATGAGTTCCGGCGAAATCGCGGGCACGCTGAAGGGTCATTCTACCTGGGTGGATTTGGCTTTTAATCCTCAAGACAAAACTCTGATCAGTGGCAGTTTTGACGACACGATTAAGGTGTGGCGACTGTCTCCTTAATTTTTTCGATCGCCCGTTCGATCCAGTTTTGAACAGCTAGGGCGATCGAACATTGAGTTAATTTATCTATCAACACTTCGCACCTTTTCAAAGCTGACGCATGGGTGTTAGCAACCCGGTTCCTAAGCTGTTGGTAATCAAAAACTGTCCGAACTGTTGCAGGACTTACGCACAGCCTCAATCTATAGTGTTTTGTAGGGGCAAACCCCCCGTGGTTGCCCCCATACCTGGAATGATTGCGTAAGTCCTATGTTGCTACACAAACAAATTTAAAATATCAAATAGTCACTATATCCCTAGAAATCCCGGTTGCTAACTAACACATGTGGTAAAGTAGTTTCGGCTGTTAAACTAAAATATATGACCGCAAATTCCGAGTTAGCCTCACAGCATTTGTCAGCGGGCGATAGCCTTCAGAAATCAGGAAAACTTGAGGATGCGATCGCTCAATATCAAAAATCACTAGCCATTCAACCGGATAGTCCGATCGCACTCAACAAGATAGCAGAAATTTATTATACGCAACAGAAATATGTAGAGGCGATCGCCTCCTGTTACCAAGCACTTCGCCAGCAACCTAATTTCGCCGCCGCCTACAAAACTCTAGGCAATATCTTGCAAGCCCAAGGCAAAATAGACGCGGCGATTCGCGCCTACTCGAAGGCGACCGAATTTGATCCTAATTTTGTCGAAGCCTATGTTAATTTGGGCAGTATGTTTTACAAACAAGGCCAGCTAGATGAGGCCATAAGTTACTACCAAAAATCTATCGTTCTTCAACCAGATTTAGCAGTCGCTTATTGGAATTTAGGCAAAAGTTTGGAAGAGCAAGGTCGAATCAATGAAGGTTTATTTTATCAAAAAAAAGCTCTAAATTTACAGCCGGAGTTAGAAGCGAGAAGCAATTTAGTAAAAAGTAACACTTACTGAAGAGGAATGTTATAGTCAGAATAATTCAATCATTAACAATGCAAGCTGGATCAACATGGAAATTAGCCAGAATCCGCTCGAATTCCTAACGGCTAAAGTACAAAAAACTGTTGCCGATACCCAAAACTTAGCCAACGAAATCGCTGCTAAAGTTGAGGAAAATGCAACTGTATTAACGGCGTGGGTACAATCAGCGCCAAGTTCAATGGTTAGTGCCGGGGCGATCGCCACTCAAGAAGCTTTTAAAATAGCACACAACATCCGTTTTGAGAACCTGCCCAGAAATCTGCAATCCAAATTTGCTAGGGCTGGGGTACGTGACGGCATCCGAGATGTTCAAGAAGCAGCAAAAGTATTTGAATCCATACCCGCCCAAATTCGTGCCCAAGGCCCAGAAGCAATTCGCAACTTCTGTCAAGATAAAGATTGGAGTCACATCCAAGCGCACGTCAATGGAGGCGGAAGCGAAGCTGCTAACGGGATTTTTGAACATTTTTGGGTGAATCGTGCTCGCGGTGGTGTAGATATGACTGCTGCAGAATTAGCAGTCGCTAAGCAAGTTTTAGCGGATGCAGCGTTTAAAGCAGCAGTTGCCGAAATCGTTGGGGCTGCAATGAAAGGGGCGATCGCCGCCGCAGTAATTGAGTTAGTATTTTCGATATTAGAAAACTCGCTACTGTGCGTGGAAGGCAAAATTACGCAGTCAGAGTTAGTCGAACAAGTCGCCACTGCCACCGCCAAAGCTGGCATTGCTGGGGGTGTTGTTACTGGCATTCTGTTAACGCTGTGCATGATATTTCCCCCCATTGCCGCGCTTTTAGGTGCCGCAGCGATGCCCTTGGCGGTTGCAGGTATTGGTGTTATGGGAATTCGCGCCTGGGAAATCTTTTGTCACGGCGATCGACTATTTGGTATTACTGAACAAACACAAAAATTTCTGGGAATGACTGAACAGTTGACAGTTGACAGTTGACTGTTGACTGTTATGATACCCGAATCAAACCGTTTATGAAGCGCGGATTTAAGACTTTATTCATGATAGTTATTTATGTCCGCGCTTTTGGGTGGCGGTTGCTTGTAGCAACATTTTCAAATGATTGGGAAACATAAAATAGTATGGATTCAGTAGCAAAAACTCAAGATCAGCAGCATCCGCAATACAAGCGCGATCGAGCCAGTGTCAATACTTTATTAGCAGGAGAAGCAACCGACTACAATTTATCGGAATTAGCAAGATTAATAATTCGCTACCGAGGCTTTCCCGGCGCTAGAGATATCCAATCAGACTTAAAAAAAGTCCTGCAAAAATGGAATCATACCGAAGAAACTCTTTATGAACAAACCCGCAAAATTCACGCTACAGGTGAGGTTTATAGAAAGCAAAAAAGCGATCAAGAAGATTGGGTTTAATCTCAAATATGCAACTTCCAGGAAGAGCCTGGAAGTTGCAGTCAACAGTCAACAGTCAACAGTTAACTATCTTCAAACCATCTCTGGCGAAACTTGCATTGCCGGCTGCGGCTGGAACTGGAACAGCGAATAAACCACATTGCGACGGATATCCGTCATCATGTCCAAGAACAGCTCGTAACCTTCAGTTTTGTACTCAATTAACGGGTCTTTCTGACCGTAACCGCGCAGCCCTACAGACTCGCGCAAAGCATCCATTTGCTGCAAGTGTTCCCGCCACAAAGTATCAATTTGCTGCAAAATAAAGAACCTTTCCGCATCTCGCATTAATTCAGCTCGGATTGCATTAACTTCCGCTTCTTTAATGTCGTAAGCATTGCGGACTTGTTCGTGCAGGAATGTTTTAATTTCCTCAACGGACAAATCTTCTAGCTGATCCGGTGTCATGTCGGCGAGCAGATAAACAAATTCCTTAACCTTGCTCACAAGTTTGTCGAGTTCCCATTCTTCCGACGGTAAATCGGGATTGATGTATGCTCCCACGATGTCATCCATCGTCTGTTCGGCATACCTAATTACCTGTTCTTTGGAGTCCAAACCTTCCAATACTCGGCGACGTTCCGCATAGATTGCTCGACGCTGATTGTTCATCACTTCGTCGTATTCAAATACCTGTTTGCGGATATCGTAATAGTAGGTTTCGACTTTTTTCTGAGCGCCTTCGAGGGAACGAGTCAGCATTCCAGATTCGATCGGCATATCTTCCTCAACACCGAAAGCCTTCATCAAACCGGCCACCCGTTCCCCGCCGAAAATCCTGAGCAAATTGTCTTCCAAACTCAAGAAAAACCGCGTTGAACCAGGGTCTCCTTGGCGTCCCGCCCGGCCGCGCAACTGATTGTCGATCCGGCGCGATTCGTGGCGTTCGGTACCGATGACGTGCAAGCCTCCCAACTGCACGACTTCATCGTGTTCGGTGCTGGTAAAAGCATCGTATTCGCGGCGAGTCAAATTGTAAGCTTCCCGCAACTTTTGAATTACGGGGTCTTTTGTCGGCGCTTTTTCCGAAGCTATAGCCACGATATCATCGGCTTGCAATTCCGAGAGCGATCGCTCGCCGTACTCTTTCACCGCCAATTCCACCGCCGCCTTAAGCAGTTGCTCGGCATCTTTCGATAGCTGCGTCGGGAAAATCTGCGCCGAAGCTTTCCAAGACTTTACCTTTTTGGCAGTTTGACCAAAACCTTGAGGTGCGGGGCGGCCGCCAATACCGGGCGCTTGCACCAGCGAAAACCCGTCCTCATCATCGGGCCGCACGATCCGGGGCATCAGATACTCGCGCAACTTCAGGCGGCCCATGTACTCAGAATTACCGCCCAAAATGATGTCTGTACCGCGCCCGGCCATGTTCGTGGCGATCGTCACAGCACCCTTGCGTCCGGCTTGAGCAATAATTTCCGATTCCCGCTCCACATTTTCCGGTTTAGCATTAAGCAAATTGTGAGGAATTTTCCGTTCCTGCAGCAGCCGCGACAGCAACTCCGACTTTTCCACGCTAGTAGTACCCACCAGCACCGGCCGACCGATATCGTGCATTTCTGCACAGTCCTGGGCGATCGCATTCCACTTGCCGGCCTCGGCCTTGTAAACCATATCCGAAAGGTCTGTGCGGCTGGTAATCCGGTTAGTGGGAATCAGCGTCACTTCCAGATTGTAAATCTTCTCAAACTCCGTCTCCTCAGTTTTCGCCGTCCCTGTCATCCCCGACAGCTTCGGATAAAGCAAAAAGAAATTCTGATAAGTAATCGTCGCCAGCGTCTGAGTTTCCGGCTGAATTTCCGCCCGTTCCTTCGCTTCGATCGCCTGGTGCAAACCGTCACTCCAGCGCCGTCCCGGCATCACCCGGCCGGTAAACTCATCCACAATCACCACTTCGCGATCGGGAGTGACGATGTAGTTAATATCCTTAATAAACAATTCCTTGGCCTTAATCGCATTAAAAATGTAATGCGCCCAAGGGTCAGCCGGGTCGTACAAATCCGTAACACCCAACAACCGCTCAGCTTCACCAAAGCCTTCATCGGTCAATAGCACATTTCGAGCCTTTTCGTCAACCTCGTAATGTTCTTCATTTTCCTTTCTCAAAGCAGCAGCTACCTCAGCCGCCCGCATATACTTCTCACTGGGGCGTTCCACCTGGCCGGAAATAATTAAAGGCGTCCGTGCTTCATCAATCAGCACCGAGTCAACCTCGTCAATCACGCAGAAATTAAAAGGACGCTGCACAACGTCTTCCATGACAGTAGCCATGTTGTCGCGCAAATAATCAAAGCCGACTTCGCTGTTAGTCGCGTAGGTAATATCGCAGTTATAATTTTTCTTTCGTTCCACCTGATCCATGCCCTGCTGAATCAGTCCGACAGTCAATCCCAGGAAGCGGTGCACCTGTCCCATCCATTCCGCGTCCCGTCTTGCGAGATAATCGTTGACGGTGATGATGTGTACGCCTTTACCGTTGAGGGCGTTGAGGTAAGCCGGCAGCGTCGCCACGAGAGTTTTGCCTTCACCGGTTTTCATTTCGGCAATTTGGCCTTTGTGCAGAATAATGCCGCCGAGGAGTTGGACATCAAAGTGGCGCAGTCCCAAAACCCGCTGTCCCGCTTCCCGCACCACTGCAAAAGCTTCCGGCAAGATTTCGTCTAGGATCTCTTTCTCCTCGTTGAGAGATTTAGCTTTTGCCAAACGTTCTTGAAACTCCGCCGTTTTGCCTCTGAGGCCGTCGTCTGAGAGTGCGCGGAAGTCTTCTTCCAAAATATTGATATCAGCTACCCAAGGCTGAAATTTTCTCAGTTTGCGCGCGTTGGGATCGCCTAGCAGATTTTTAAACATGGCAGGAGAGGCAGATTTTTAATAATTTAGCTATTAGCTTTCAGGGTTACGGGCTGTAGTGTTAGCCACAACATATACCCTCCCCGATTGTAGCAACCATTGGCTCTCCTGGGCCGTCGCTGCGGGCGATCGCTCGATTTTGGATTTTAGATTTTAGATTTTAGATTGAATAATCGCTCGATTTTGGATTTTGGATTTTGGATTTTCGATTGAATAGTTGACCTCTGTTCCGGGTTATTAAGGGGATGGAGGGCCCTAATCGTCAAACATCAGACTGACCGCATTTTTGGTGAAATTTCCGGAAGTGCGATCGGGTTTTACTGGCGCAAAAGCTACATACTTCTAAAAATCCAGCGGCGATCGATTTCCCTCACCCGCCACCAAATCCCACAACGCATCAATACCTGAGCCGACATATTCTGTATCCTGATGGCGATCGATCCATTGCACGACAGCAGGCAAAACCTCACCAGATTTCAGCCCCAACTTGCCCAAGGCTTCTACTGCATCACGACGCACCCACTCATTCCCATCTTCGAGACGTAAAAGCAGCGAAGTGATGACGGCTTCTGAAGCATTTCCCAACTTACCCAAGGCTTGTGGTGCTGAGCGACGTACACCCTCATCCCCATCTTCCAGACGTAGCAGCAGGGCTCTAATCACCGATTCTGAAGCATTTCCCAACTTGCCCAACGCTTGTGCTGTGCAGGCACGCACATCCTTATCCCCATCTTCGAGACGTAGCAGCAGGGCACTGATCACGGCTTCTGAAGCATTTCCCAAGAAGCCCAAGGATTGTGCTGTGAATAAACGTACATTCTCATTTGCATCTTCGAGACATAACAGCATGGCATTAATGACGGTTTCTGAAGCATTTCCTAACTCACCCAAGTCGTATGCTGCCCCGGCACGCACCGAGTAATTCCCATCTTTGAGGCGTAGCAGTAGAGCATTAATCACGATTTCTGAAGCATTTTTCAAGTTGCCGAGAGCTCTTGCCGCCTCACGACGCACCGAGTTATCCCCATCTTCAAGACGTAGCAGTAGAGCATTAATCACGATTTCTGAAGCATTTTTCAAGTTGCCGAGAGCTTTTGCCGCCTCACGACGCACCGAGTTATCCCCATCTTCGACACACAACAGTAAAGCATTAGACCTCTTGCGAAAGTCTCAGACGAGCGCTAGTTTGTCTTCAAAAAAAGTTCATAATTATAAATACCAGCGATCAA